>NZ_DLAV01000008.1:0-272465 GCF_002494055.1 Sphingobacterium sp. UBA7038 | reverse complement strand
TTTTGAGACAGCCTCTTTTTTATTTTAAAATAATGGACTTCCCTTCTTTAGCCGAGCGTTTTGCCGCTTCCAGGATTTCGACTACCGTGACATTATTGTGGATCGATCCAAGATCATTTTCCGGCATCATGGCATCTTTCAGGACCTGTTCCAGATAGGCAATATGGTTCTCAAAATAGGGGACCGTAGTTGGTACATTTGTAGGTGGATCATTCTGTTGTTTATATTTTAAAAGCTCTTTATCATTTTTGGCATAGAGCTGAGCTTTTGTGCCAAATACCTGCAGATCTTTAACACTGTATGGCCAAGCCCAAGAAGCTTGAATAATGCCTGTGCTGCCGTCACGGTAGCTCAGTATGATGGTGGCGTTGTCGTCTACCTTGGGATAAACCTCTGGCTTGAGCTGTTGTGTAAAGGCCGTTACCGAAATTGGTCTTTCACCATTTTTGAGCCAGGTCATTAAATTGGCGCCATAACAGCCAAAGTCCATGATTGCACCACCACCGTTTTTTTTCGGATCGGTAAGCCAATCCAGGAAATAATTGCTACAGCCGATTTCTTTTGGTCCTTCATGCCCGTCTTTTACAAGTATGCGTGTGATTTTTCCAATTTCATCCTTGTCGACCAGTTGTTTCAGTTGTTGATTGCTTTTATACCAGGTCGTTTCGTAATTGACCAAAAATGGAGTTTCGAACTGTTTGGACAAAAATGCAATACGTTTTGCGTCAGAAAGAGTTGGAGCAAGAGGTTTCTCTACCATGACAGGGATCTTAAGCGGGAGACAGGTTTCTGCGACGCGGATATGCTCATCGGTTGGATTGTAGGCAAGAACTGCATCCGGTTTAACATGTTTCAATAAACTGGGCAAGTCATGATAGAAGATTGCGTCCGGTAAATTATACTGCGTTCGTATTTTGTTTGATAAAGCTTCATTCGGTTCAGCAATACCGATAATATCGACTTTTTTATCCTTATATAAATTTAAAAGCAAGAATACGTGGTCATGGTTGAGCCCTGCAACAGCCACTTTAAGTCGTTCACTGGCCAGTGCGGTTTGCTGGAAGAATAGGAGCAGGAAAACTAGGCGGATAAAATGCTTCATATGTTAAGTTTAGTCATTATAAATATACCGATTTGTTCTGAGGATATCCCTTGTAAACCCAGGTTACTTTGCGGTGCGATCGGATGATATCGGCAACAATGTCAAAATAGGTTTCTCCACGGCCAGCTTTTAGCTCATCGAGTTTCTTTTGAAAATGCGTTTGATTGAATGGTGATTGTGCGCCAAGCTTTCCCTGATAATAGGCCAAAGTTGTTTCAAGGCCCAATGACGTCCTGCTATGTGCAATATCCTTCCAAACAATGCAATGTGAAGCTGCGTCTTTGAAGGTCCCAAATCCACCGTAAAGCAGGTCGTCAAAGCCGTCTAGGCTTCCTATCTTCCAGCTTTCGCTGGACATGTAGACGGCATTAATTTCATCGTAAAAACTTGCAATATCGTTAATGTTACAGCCATCAACCACAGCCACGCCGAGATCGGGATTGCTCCCCACAAGTTGCTTAAAATCCGTCCAAAGATCCTTCGCAGGAAATATTAAGTCATCCTCTTTATCTTGCCATTTGTTTAACAATTGAACGAGTTCGGTTCTAATGGTACTGGAATGATAGGTCAATGAAGACAAAAATGACCTTAACGCAGTGCTATCCGAATCACTGACCAAAAAATGCGCAAGTGTACCGACCAATTTTTTTTCATCTGTTTTCATCACTGACCTTTATTTTTAATCTTCTGATAATAGTCTAACGAAATCGTTTGCGGTTTTTTAACAAAAAATCCTATACATTTAACGATACATTTAAGGATAAATCTAATGTTATGTTCTACCGATTTACGTGCTATAGTATATTAACCCTTGTGAATATACTCTTTACGTTTGGGATTCCTGTATTTGGGCAGCAACATCCTAACGTTATTGTCATCTTGAGCGACGATGGAGGTTATGATGATTTTGGTTGTTACGGCGGGAAGGAGGTCTACACCCCAAATATTGATGCACTTGCACAAAATGGGGTGCGTTTTCAGTCGGCATATGCCTCAGCGTCGGTGTGCGCCCCTTCTCGCGCGGGATTACTTACTGGCCGATATCAACAGCGTTTTGGTTTTGAACATAATATTTCCAAACGTCCAACAGCGGGTGTCGCACCAGAGGACATCGGGATGGATACACAGGTAGCCACCATCGCCGACTTTATGAAGTATAACGGCTATAAAACTGTGGCCATTGGCAAATGGCATCAGGGGGATGGTCCACAATTCAATCCGCTTAAACGTGGATTTGATCATTTCTATGGTTTTATTGGCGGCGACCGTCCTTACTTCCCAATCCAGGGAGCCGTTAAGCCAACGCAGCTGCTTTATGACGATCAACGTGTAGTCCCCGAAGATTCGATTCGTTATTTGACAGAAACATTGACTGATAAAGCAATTTCGTATGTTCATCAGTATAGAAGCCAGCCTTTTTTTATGTATTTAGCATTCAATGCTGTGCATACACCCGTCGAAGCACCCCTGAAGACCATTGAAAAGTATAAAAATGTAGCCGATCCATTGCGACGGGCTTATCTGGCTATGTTGGACAATATGGATGAAAATATTGGACGTCTGGTCAACCATTTAAAGCAAGAAGGACTTTATGAAAACACCTTAATCATTTTTATGAATGATAATGGTGCGGCAACAAATAATGGTGCAGACAATGGGCAATTGCGTGGTTTAAAGGGATCAAAATGGGAAGGTGGAATTCGGGTTCCCCTTATTATGCAGTGGCCAGCCAAGCTACCGAAAGGGATAACATCCGATGCCATGGTATCGGGTATGGATATTTTACCCACGAGCATCGAGGCAATAAAAGGTAAGAAAATCCCTAGGCAGCAAATCGATGGCATCAGTTTGCTATCTTCCTATAAGGATGTGAAAAATGGGCACGACTATTTATTCTGGCGTCGAGGGATTGCACGTGCTGTGCGACATAGAGAGTGGAAACTGATTGTGGTTAAAGATGATCCGATATTATTGTTCAATCTTAGGGATGACCTTCGGGAACAGCACAATCTGGCCACGAAGTATCCTGAGCGTGTAAAGGAGATGCTGCATAAACTGACGGAATGGGAAAAGGGACTGGAGAATCCAAAATGGCTAAGCTCTGTATTGGACAATGATCAAAATCAACTGATGAAACACCGGATGGATGTCGTCGGACGAGCCGCAGAACGACAATATCCTTAAGTAAAGAATACTAAAAACAGATGAAAGGACTAATCCTATTTTTATTGTCCTTTGCCTTAGTTATGGCAAAGGCGCAGAACAGCGATATGTTTGTGCGTATTAAAAAGCATATATACGATGATGAATTAAGTGGCCCATTGCCCGGTGCAGATAAAACACGAAGCCTATGTAATCAACTGCGTGCGGACGGTATCTGGGCAGATATCGATTACAGCAGTAAGTCAATATCGCTTTGGCCTCCGGGAGAACATTTGGATCGATTAAGGACACTTATTGTTGCCTATGTGTCTCCGCAAAGTGCATCTTATCAGCAAAAATTACTTTACGATAAAATCCTGCTTGCGGCACAATATTGGGCGAATAATCGTTTTGAATCTTCGAATTGGTGGCATAACGAAATCGCTTCTCCAAAGGCCATCGGTGTTTGTCTGATCCTGATGAAATTTGGAAAGGAAAAAATTCCTACTACACTAGAGACTCCACTTGTTGAGCTGATGAAGCGTGGTGATCCTTACACAAAAACAGGAGCGAATAAAAGTGATATTGCCATGCACTATTTTTATCGTGCATTGATCTTGGAAGATGAAAATCTTTTAGCTGCTGCTATGGAGCAGCTGCTTTTTCCGATACAGCTTGTGAATGGCAAGGAAGGACTGCAATATGATTTCTCTTACTTACAACATGGCCCTCAATTATACATTGCAGGCTATGGGGAGGAATTTCTGAAGGGGATCTCAAAAGTTATGGCTTATGTGCGCGAGACACCGTATGCTGTTGATCAGAAAAAACTGGATCTTTTTGAACGTTTTCTCACAGAAACATATTTACCAATTATACGTTCGCGTTATATCGATTTTAATGTACATGGCCGTGGGATCTCACGCCCCAATATCTTGGAAAAGACACAGGAGACTGCCATATTAAAACAAATGAAGCTGATCGATCCAGCTAAAAATGCTGTTTGGAATAAAGCGCTGGCAAAATTGGATAGTGTGCAGCCTTTTGACGCCGAAAATATCGAGGCCCACCGTCATTACTGGAAAGGTGACTACACCACTCATTTACGTAAGCAATTTCATTTTAATGTTCGATTGGCCAGTAGCCGTACCAATAAATCGGAGTCTGGAAATGGAGAAAATATGCTTGGTCGTAATATGTCAGATGGTGCGACCAATATTCAGGTGTTTGGACCGGAATATTATAACATTATGCCTGTATGGGAATGGGATAAAATTCCTGGAACGACAACGCGCGATTATCCGGGCGACCTGGAGCTGAAAGAACAATGGGGAGCACTTGCTGCAAATAACTTTGCAGGCGGCGTAAGCAACGATAAGACAGGGGCTTCAGCTATGTCGGTCGATTACGACGGGGTCAAGGCTCAAAAAGCCTGGTTCTTTTTCGATCGGGAAATTGTTTGTTTGGGGGCTGGGATTCATTGTGCAGCGCCAGAAGCTGTGGTAACAACCTTAAACCAAACCTGGCTTAATGGACCCGTTGTCTGGAATGGAAAGGAAACGTCGATGCTCGATTCAGTACAGCGAATTGTCAAAAAAGGCGAATTTATAACCCATAATAATGTCCTGTATTATTTTCCAACAGCGATGAACGTTGGATTGACAACAAAGGATCAGGTCGGCTCCTGGTATCGTATCAACCGTTCCCGTTCCAAAGATGCTGTACATGGAAAGGTCTTCAAGCTCTGGTTTGATCATGCTGTTGCTCCGAACAATGCGAGCTATGCCTATATTGTTTTGCCTGGCACCAAAACTGTTGATAAAAAAGTAATGCAGCGCATAAAAATTTGGCAGAATACTCCGGATATACAGGCCGTGGAGCATAAAGGGAGCGGGATTCTACAGCTGGTTTGTTATCAAGCGGGAACGTACCAAGTTGGCGATTGGTCTATTAAGCTCGATCAACCTGCTATCATGCAACTGAACCTGCTGGAACCTAAAAAGATTCAGCTTGATATAGCAGACCCACTGCAAAAAGCCAAAATAGTGAAGGTTCAGCTTGTCAATAAACAGCTTCGAGTAAATCAATCTTTGGAGCTTTCGCTTCCACAGGGCGAGTACGCTGGAAGTACTGTAAGCAACCGAATCACTATCGGGAAGAAATAATCCGAATACAATTGGAAAGCTTATAAAAATACCAAGGGGAGATGTTAAATATCTCCCCTTGGTATTTTTTATTTTTTGAGTTGTTCCAACCGTGTCAAACCTTCCAGATAATAATAATCTGCATAGGTCAGCGGAACATCGATTTCCGAATGATGGGGTAAGCTTCCGACGCTATGTTGCAGTAAGAAACCACCATTGGTCGCATATTTGGCAAAATAGGTGCTTCCTGATAATGTTTGCAGGCTTTCCTGAGCAAATGTCAAATAGGATTTGCTTTCGGTGCCCGTGGTCAATGTTGAGAGTTCAATCAGTGCAGACGCAACAATGGCTGCAGCTGAGGCATCGCGCGGAACAAAATTCAATTTCAAGGAGGAAAAATCGGCATCCGATTTATAGCCTGGCTTTCCGGCATTAAAGTCCCAATACGGAATTTTATCTTTTGGAAGATTCGGATGGGTCATGTAAAACTTTGCCGCCGCTTTTGCTGTTTTAAGAAATTCTGGTTTTTTGGTCTCCCGGTATATCATGGTAAATCCATAAATAGCCCAAGCTTGACCGCGTGCCCAGGTTGAATTGTCTGCATAGCCTTGGTTGGTCTGTTGATGGATTGCATTTCCTTTGGCATCGTAGTCCACCACATGATAGGTGCTATAATCTTTACGGAAATGATTTTTCATGGTTTGGGTGGCATGACTGATGGCCGCATCCTTGTACTTGGCATCTCCAGTCAAGTCGGACACATAACACAGCATTTCCAGGTTCATCATGTTGTCGATAATGACTGGATATTTCCATAGGGTCTTGCCGTCCCAAGATTTTTTTTCGTTCCATGATTTGATGACGCCCACCTGCGGATTATAACGCTTGAGCGCAGTATTAGCGGAATGGATGAGGATATCCTTGTAAGCGGCAACCTTTTTGGGATCGTTGAGGTATTTGATGGCATTGCCATAGGAACAATACATCACAAAACCAATATCATGATGTTGATCAAGGTCTTTGGCTTTTTCAAGCGCCTCCGTCCATTTGATCGCTACGGCTTCGGTTTCTTTGTTATGGGTATGGTTGTAGATATACCACAGTGATCCTGGGAAGAAACCGCCGGTCCAATCCCATTCGTCTGTGCCTACCAATTGTCCCGAAGGGCTCAATGTACGCGGGAACTTGTGCTGCTTTTCTGCTGCTTGTTCCAAGAACTGATATTGCTTTTCTGCTGCTTTAAAACTTGTGTCAATAAAGCTTGGTTTTTGATCCGTAAAGCTCAATGCGATCAGACTAGAAGCGATAACAAAAAGCGCTTTTAGACCAGGTTTTCTTTTTTTCATAACGGCTTATATTCTTAGTAAGTTACATAATAATTTCGATTCCTTTTATTTTATAGCCTCTTGGCGAATCGTAAAGGTGTATTTTCCAGTAGATTTGATGCTTTTAGCTGTGAGCTTGATGCGATAAAGTTCCTTACCCCAGACTTGACTCAAACGCGGGTCATCCTGAGGAATGACATCGTAGCTCGCTGTGAACTGACCCGCATCAAAGTGCAAGGTGGCGTGCCCATTATTGAGGAGGATTTCCCCTTTGCCAATTTTTGGTTCCTGAGCAACCAGAAAATGAATGATATTGGCCTGCTTAGGACCTGTGATTTTAAACTCATCCTGAATGTCCAGCCCATTTTGTACGAGGGTATAACTTCTATTCCAGTGCTCAACATTGGCCGACTTCGGATATGCTTTTCCAATATCAAGCTGGAATCTATTTTGTGCAGGCAGAAATGCCACATGTTCAGCTTTATATTCCTTTCCAAAAGATTGGTCGGCTCCATTGATCATCGGAACATTATGGTAAGCACTCTGCATCGTCCAGATACTGTATCTGTCATCGCTAAATGTTTTCTTTGTATAGGTGCCAACACCGGCATCAATAAACAGTGGTTGTTGGTCCTGGTATAAGATAAAACTCCCGACATCGTTATGGTTGTGACTTTCATTATTGAAACCACCTTTGGCGGCAAAGAAAAACGGACCCTTTTTTAGATATATAAATTGTGTTTCCGGATACCACTTCGCATTATTTTGAGGGAGCGCAGCGGTAACGTTCTCTAATTCCGGATAGCATCTCAGGTCCTCGAAGGCACGGAAAATATCCCTTGAAGGTTTGAAATTTGCAGTTTTGTCGCCGGTATTTTCCATATATCGGGCAAATTGCATCATCTCACTACTATTGACATCCTGTCCATAACGGTAGATCAATAGCGGATCGCCACCCCCTTTGGCCGAAGCATCGGCAAAATTAACTACCCATTTATCTCCGCCAATATAGGATTGTGCGATGTACTCGCCCATATCGCGAATTACAGGTTTATCAAAAATATTGATCTTACCCTTGGTGGCCAGCGAAAGTATTTTCAGATAATCGTACAGCTTACCCGCAGCATGTCCCCAATAGGAGGGGCCCTCTTCGCAGGCACCGTCTGTCTTAACATAGTTGATAAAGCGATCCACAGAAGACATCGTCTTATAAATCCCCGCCAGTTGAATATCGGGATTGTCTTCAACCAAAAGTAAGGCCGTAAGAACATTAAAGTTACACCATGGATTCCAGTTATTGACCAACTGTCCTTCCTTGAGTTCAAATGCCTGCCACCACATATCGTTGCGGTCTAGGTAGGGCTGTATAATGCGTTGTTGAATCTGTTGTTTAAGACGGATACTGATTTCGGGGTTTATTGTATTGAATGTATCGCGAAAGAAATAATGAACCCAGGAGAGGAGGGAGCCTACATCACCGGCCATCAGATCGACCACTTGTGTTCGTTCTTGCGGCAATGATCGCTTACTGGACTGAAAGGCCCCAAGGTGTGCCGAGAGCGACCATGTTGCCATTTCCGTCAATTGCCAACTACCATTTAGGATTTGGTCAACAAAGCGCCCCTGTCCTTCTGCAAGCTCCGCCAACAGTAGGTTGGTCAGTGCAGTACAATTTTCATTCATGGGTTTTTCCATGATGCTGCGGTTGCCTGAACGCTCATATTCGAGATAATCTGTTGCTTTAACGACTTGCCATTGGTAGCTAAGGGCCTCATTTCCCTTTTTGATTATACGGTCTTTAAAAGGAGCCATCAGCTTATCCCAGGCCGCCCGATCCGAATAAGCCGGATAGGGGACCCACGATTTGTCATTTCCTAGACTCGCTTTCAGGTTATCCTGCTTAAAGGCGCCAGTCAGGAGGTTCAGATCTTTCCCAAGCAGTCTTTGGGAAGAAAAACTGCTCAGGAAAAGAAATAGAATTACATACATTCTCATGATTACCAATCTTGATTTTGTGGTAGTAATGCCGGGTTCATTTCAATCTCTTGTCCTGGTATTGGCCAAAGCTTATGACGGCTTTGGTAACCCCGGGTGACGAGATTGTCTCCGGTAATACTTTTTTCGATGTAGTCTTTGGAAACGCTTTCTAAGAGGTTCCAGCGCTTAAGATCAAAATAACGCCATCCTTCACCTGCTAGTTCTACGGCCCGTTCGTGCTGGATACGTTTACTCATATCTGCTTTACTACCGACTGCCAAAAATGAACTGCCACTATTTAGCGCCGGCATTTTTGAACGGGTACGTACTTTGTTAAGCTCAGTAATCGCTTTGTCCAATTGATTGGACTCGTTGTACGCTTCGGAAAGCATCAAAAGTACATCGCCCAAGCGTATGATAGGGAAATTGATCGGTGTATGTGCGCGATCGGTAATGGCGCCTTTTAGGTTCCCTTCAGGAACAAATTTCCGCCATAAGTAGGTGTACCAACCCCGATTGTTGCGGATCTGACCAAAGTTTTCGTTGACTCCGGTTGCCAAAATCAACTGCATATCTCTTTCTTTATTGGCATTCCATCCTAAGTAATGTGAATAAGGTACGATAAGTGTTTGATTCATACGAGGGTCGCGGTTGGCATAGATCTGACGTAATTTCGCCGTATCAGGTACTTTGGTTAGCGTTCCACCTGATTGTGTCGACTCCATCGCCTGTTTTTTAACCGCATTATCCGTTGTATAGTTGGGGAAATAATCATTCCAGTTAAAGGGGCTTCCATCGCGGTTTTCGTAACGGTCTGCAAGGCGTGTGCTCGGCATACAGTTGTTCCAGTCACTACCAAAGGTTGAACGCGTTCCCATATAGAAGGCCATGGGCATACCATAAGGGAAGCCCGTACCACCCATATTCTGAATGGCAAAAATCATCTCCGGCGATTGATCACCATCCATGGTGAATAAGGCCGAGTAGCTTGTGTTTAAACTATAGCCATACGTGTTGGTCTTGTTGTAAACAATCTCTTCAAAATCCCGGATTGCTCCAGCCCAATCTTTATTGTAAAGGGCTACTTTTCCTCTCAAAGCATACGCAGCTCCTTTGGTGCCCCTTCCATAATACTTTGCATCATAGCTTACCGGCAATTTCTCAATTGCATAGTTCAGGTCATTGAGGATAAACTTATTGACATCTTCTACCGAAGAGCGACTATTTTTAAGATCAGCGAAATCTTTGTTTAAATCGACAGTTTCATCGTATATCGGCAAGGCGCCATATAGATTGGTGAGCTGGAAGTACATCAGCGCACGTAAGAACTTCGCTTCCGCAATAAAGCCCTCCTGTTTGGCCTTGTCTATGGTCATGGGCTGGATATGCGCGATTGCATGATTACAACGTTGGATAAGATCGTAACCCGCTTGCCATCTATCCACAATAATTAACGAACGGTCCGTAAAAGTACCGCTGATGACTTCGCCCAAACCCGGGGGATCATAGCCCAGACCAATATCGGTAAGACCATCGTAGGAAAATTGCAAGCCGAAGGTGGCTTCTTTTTTTAAGTCATTATAACAGCCCAGTACGCCAGCTAAGGCCTGGTCTTCATTTTGCCAGAATGTGCTAGCACTTACCTGACTATATGGTGTCGTGTCAAGCTTATAACAAGATGATAAAGCAATGCATCCGGCTATGAGTAGTGAAATCTTTTTCATGAGGTTTAATTAATTAAAAGCTCTTTTCAACTTTTGTTCATAATTTATCTGTTACAGGTCGGGAACATATCCTCTGTCGCACACCTTTCTCCTTAAAAGGATAAACTCACACCAAAAACAGCCTGTTTCATGGTTGGATAGTTGGTGCCGCTAACCTCCGGATCGAAACCCTTATATTTGGTTATGGTCCAGAAATTTTCAAGCGATGCAAAAACACGTAGATTTTGCACCTGTATCCGCTTCGTAATATCGTTTGGAACTGTATAGCCCAGCTGGATATTTTTTACACGGACGAATGCCTTATTCTGTAACCAGAAATCGCTGTTTTTGGTATTTCTTGTATCTGTATAAGGCAGCAATCGTGGGAATTTAGCATCTGTAGCACCTTCAGTCCATCGGCCATCAGCAATTTCCTGATTGATCTGGTAGCCCCAGCGAACAGTAGGTGTGTAATAGCCATCCGTCCAGACCACTTTGTTGCCCGCGTTACCTTGCAAGAAGACCGAGAAATCAAATCCTTTATAATCGAATCCCATGTTAAAACCATAGGTCATGCGAGGCGCTGTACCATGGCCTACCGGAACCCTGTCATTGTCGTTGATGACGCCATCACCATTGGTGTCTTTATACAAAAGATCTCCTTTTTTAGGTGTACCATAGGATGCGAATGGATTGACTTTTTGATTGGTATTCGGATCGATTGGCGCATTATCGATCATCTGCTGTACGAGCTGCATATCAGCATCCGTCTGTAATATGCGATCGGTTAACAGGATATATTGGGTATTGATGGCATAACCTTCTTGAAGCAAATTGGAACCACTGATAGACTTGTCATTGCCTTTAAACTTGACTACTTTATTGTCAATAAAGGTAAAGTTGCCGCCAATATTGAATTTAAAGTTATCGCCAATTTTATCGCGGTAAGTTAAATTCAGCTCGACACCATTATTACGTACTTTGGCCGCATTGGTGCGTGGTATTGTTGCATTTCCGACAACCAACGGAGCGGGAAGATTGATTAAGATATTGTCCGTTACTTTGTTAAAGACATCGATCGAGCCGCCCAGTTTGTAATTGAATAGGTCAAAATCCAAACCAGCATTCAGGATATAGGTATTTTCCCAGGTCAAGAAAGGATTACTCAGCACTGTTTGCGCAAAGCCCACATAGAGCTGGTTATTTAATACATAGTTTGTGGGATTATAAAGCGCCAAATATTCATAATTGTTAATGTCGGCGTTTCTGCGGAAAGAGTCATCAGTGGTTCCATTATTACCCAAGGCACCATACGATGCGCGGAATTTCAGGTTGGGCATCCATTTGATGTCATAGAAGTCTTCTGAGGAAACCTTCCAGCCAAAGGAAGCCGAAGGGAACGTTCCCCATCTGCTTTTTCCGCTCATGAAACGCGATGAACCGTCTGTACGCAGATTGGCTTCCAAGAGATATTTGTCATCCCAGGACAGGTTGATCCGGCCAAAAAACGACCGCATAGCCCAGTCGGTCATATTGCCAGAAGCTGAGGCATCCATTGTCGCCGCGTTGAGAACAGTCAGGGATGGATCTACAAGATCGAGTTTGGATGCTGCAAACCAACCGTCCTTAAAATACTCCTGGCTGGCACCAACCATGACTTCATAGTTCAGTTTCTCAAACAGTTTGTTCTTATATTTAGCAATTCCGTCCATGTAATAGCGGTACGATTTGATCGATTCGTTGGTTACCGAAGAACGTCCTGTGCCAGCTGTTGCAACTGTATTGGTTAGAAAGTTCCAGCGGTCATTAAACACGGGTTGCGAATAGACGAAATCATCATCATAGGTATACGTGTAAGAACCCTCAATGGAAAGGCCTTCTATCGGTTTCAGTTTTCCGTAGAATCGTGATACAAAGCGGTTTTTGTTGATGTTACCTTTCTGCGCATACAAACGGTGGAGTACGTTGTTGGACTGTGGGTCGTCTTCCGGATTATTTGGTGAACCAAATCTGCCATCTGGCGCACGCAGTACCATGCCCGGAGTGCTTGCTGCAGCAAAGGTAAATACATCATTGATGATATTGGTGCCGATATCGGTTTTGGAAACGACCCCATTGATGTTGGCTCCCAAGGTTAACCAGGGTTTCACATCCGCTTCTAGATTGATACGGCCGGTATGACGTTTGTACGTTGCCTGTTCAATGATTCCAGGGTTGTCGAGAAGACCATAGGAGCCAAAGAACTTGATTTTGTCACTACCACCCGTAAAGGAAAGGTTATGGTTTTGGCTGATTTTGTTCTGGAAAAGCTCCGAAACCCAGTCTGTGTTGGGGTATTTCAATGGATCCTGACCCGCGTTCTGACGCCAGAGATCGATTTTTTCCTGCGAAAATATGGGCTTGGCATTTGGATCGCCGTTGCGATAGCCTTCATTGATCAGCTCCATATAGTTAGCATAGTGGGAAACCATTCCAATGGTGTTGGATGGTTTTTGACTTGAGAAATAATTGTTGTAAATAACTTTAAATTGCTCTGATTTACCTTTTTTCGTAGTAATGAGGATAACGCCATTTGCGGCTCTTGAACCATAAATTGACGCTGAGGCAGCATCTTTCAACACCGATATGCTTTCTACATCTTGTGGGTTGATTAGGTTCATGTCGCCAATAACGCCGTCGATCACGACAAGTGGGTTGGCATTATTGAGTGTTCCCTGTCCACGAACACGCAGTGTTCCCCCATCACTTCCCGGTCTACCTGAGCCCTGATTAACATATAATCCCGGCGCCTGCCCAGCTAGGCCAGCTGACAAGGAGGTTACAGGTCTGCTTTCTACCACCTCAGACATCTGGATGGAAGAGACCGAACCGGTTACATTTTCTTTTTTCTGTGTACCAAAACCGACAACAACAACCTCGTCAAGTCCCTTGGATTCATTTTCCAAGGTGATTGTAAGGGGGCTGCCGGCTTGCGCCTTAGTCTCGATACTTTTATAACCGACGCTGGTGAAAATTAATATTGCATCGTTCTGTTGACTTTTGAGTTCGAATGAACCACTTGCATTGGTCGATGTTGCTAGATTCGTTCCTTTAATCTGAACGGTGACATTGGCAATGCCTTTGCCGTCTTTGTCTACAACCTTACCCCGAATGGTTGTCTGCTGCATGGCCAGTGAAAGCTTGCTGTTTGTTTTAACAGGTGCAAATGGAGTCGCTTGTGTTGTCAGGCTAGATACGACCAACAAGCAGGATAATGGTATTGCCGGATACATCCAACGATTCTTCGAAACGGATGCGTTTTTGATCTTGATCATAGGCTTTTAGATTTAATTGGTCTGAAAAATAAATTTTCTATGAAGTGAATTTACAGTATTGGCAGAAAACAATAAGCACGTTTTCTCGCAATCGTTTTCGTAACAGCGCGCCGAAAAACCGAAAGATTTTTGGTTAATATTTGTTTAAAAATGTATGACTGCCGGGAGTATTTTGGATCATTAGTTCAAAAGTCGGTGTAGCGTTTAAAAGTAATTATCGTTAAATAAGGAAATTATGTAAACCTATTTCTTTCGTATGATGAATATCAAAAAAACCGCGTTATTGTTGTGTCTGTCACTTGGAGCATATACAGGCTATGCGCAGACAAAATGGAATGTAAAAGCTGGAGTTGCCTTTTCAAATGTGGATGCTAAAAATAAAGCGGGCGATAAGGCTAGCACGGCCGCGGTTGCAGGCCTGTATTTGGGGCTCGGTCCCACATTACAGCTCAGTGAGTATTTCTCTTTAGAACCGGCCTTTATATTCGCTAAACGTGGATTTGAACGAAATGAGGGAAATGTTATAGGCTGGGGTAAGGATTTTAAAGCACATACGTCTTATATCGAAATGCCTATCGATGTTGTTTTTAATGCTACGATTGGTGCAGGTAAACTGGAGGTCGGTATAGGCCCTTATATCGGTTATGGATTAGGTGGGAAATGGAAAACCTCAGGCCCTGTCCACTTAGGTGATATTGCCATTGGTGAGGAGGGCGATATTAAATTTACGAACGATGCCAGTGAAGGTGAATATGGAAGCTATAATCTTGGGAGACCTTTTGATTACGGCGCTCGTGCAAAAGTGAATTATCTTTTTAGGGAACATTATCTTGTCGGCATAGAAGTTCAGAAAGGAATTGCCAATTTGGAATCCAAATGGGGGGATTATAAATCTGGAGATGCTATACGTAACCGCTCTTTGGGTATTTCAGTTGGCTATCGGTTTTAGTGACTTGAAAACGGCGAATAATTAGTTGACGTTGTAGGAAGCATGAGCGCGTCTCATCAATCCAGTCGTTTGCCTTCAGCGCCTGCTGTCTGGAGACAAACGACTGGAAATAAATCTTTCCGTTGTACTTGCTACTCTTGCGAATTAGAATTCAATCCGGTAGTTAATGGTTGGAATAATACCAGTCCATTTTTGGGGTTCAATGATGCGTTTGCTGAAATTATAGTGCATGCCTACCGTGTTCTCTCTATTAAGTAGATTCTGAATATCCAAAATAAACAGATGGCTTACTTTTTTGCGATTAACCCGATAGCTCGATGAGAAATCAACACGTACGTAGGGATCGGCAGTCAGGGTATTGATGCGATCTTGGTCAATAACTTCTTCGTCTAAACGAAGCGATTCTTCTTCCAGAACAGGGGAATATTTTCTTCCGCCGGCATAAATAAATTTGGCATTCAGACCGAACAGATTATTTTTATTCTTTCCCACGGTCCATTCTTTCCCCATCAGCAAATTTCCTACATAACGTGTGTTGAATGTGGTATTGTACTCTTTACCATTAAGCGCCTTGAACTTCGAATCAAAAAGGGAGGTTGTTGCCATGAAATAATAGCCCTTGCTCAAAGACTTCTCAAGCGTGAGCTCAATGCCGTAGTTTTTACCGGTACCTTTATTGATAAGCTGACGGTAGCTTGATGTACCAATGGCTGCAATATCCGATACATTGAGTAAGGAGAAGTTGATGTCGGAATCGGTCGATACTGGGACATCATAAAGATGTTGATAATATATTTCTGTCTTAAATCGGAGTGTTCTGCTGAGGTTCTTTTCATAGCCAATAACAGCCTGGGCAGATTTGGTTGGCGAGAGAGCCTTGTTTGGTTCAAGGCTTGTTTGAATTCCGCTTTTTGCAAAATAATAAACCAAGGGCTCCAGTCGGTTATATAAGCCGGTTCCGAAGGAGATCGTTTGGTCTGCAGCAACATGCCAATTGAGGCCAAGCCGTGGCTCGATAGACCAGCTCTTGCTCAGTGCAAAGTAATTTGTATGTACGCCGGTGTTGAGCGTCAATTTTTCGTTTAATACTGTTTTTAACTGTGCAAAAGCATCATAAGTACTTGTATTTCCAGTCTCATTAATCCGCTCTGTCAATGCCGCTAGCTCGGTGTCGTAGGACAGCGCATAGAGGTCATAATGTAATAAACTTGCATTTAAGCCCGCTCTAATTGTGTTTTTATTGTTGGCACGATAGTTTAATGTACCTGCATAACGAAGAGCCGTATTCGTAAATTTGTCCTTGTGATATAGGCTGGAAATATAGTCCCGTGTTAATGTATCGGTTCGGTTGGAATTACGGCTAAGGGACATGGAAACAATGTTTGTAAAATATAATCTGTCGTTCGCAATGTACTGATGTTTTACTCCGGCACTTCCGGCATTAAATTTTACATCCAGATCCTGGGCATCTGTCCGTTCCTCCCATTTTTCGTAATTACGTTCAGCAGTTTGTTGGAGTTTTCCTAAGCCGCCTATACCGAATAAGGAAAAAGTTCCAGCCTTTTTTGTGGGAAATACAAAATTAAAAGAAAGATCCTGATATTTTGGGACGCCTGTGTCTGAAACTTTTACACCAACTTTTTCCAGGAGGCTCAAGGAAGAATAGCGGTAACTAATTAAATAGGAGGCGTCACTTCCTTTTTTGAAAGGCCCCTCTAACGTTGCTCCTACGCCCAGGACTCCGACGTTGAACGTGTATTCGCGTTTGTCTGTATTTCCTTTACGAAACCTCAGGTCAAAAACACCAGCCGTTGCATTGCTGTATTCCGCTGCAAGTCCACCGGTATAGAAATCAGACTTTCCCAATACCATGGTATTGAGCATACTGATTCCGCCGCCCGCAGCGCCTTCGGCCCCAAAATGATTGGGATTTACAATTTCGATACCTTCAAGTCGCCATTGTAAGCTTTTGGGGGAATTTCCGCGAACAATAATTTCATTGTCATCGCCGCCGGCAGCGACACCTGGAAAACTCTGTGCCATACGGGCAGGATCAAAAAAAGCTCCTGCATAACGATTTGTTTCCTCAGGAGAAAAGGAACGTCCACTCGTCATTGCCATCTGATTGAGTGGTTGCTTTCCAGCATTGGCGTAAACGACAGCCTCACCCAATGCATTAATTTGCGGCTCCATTTCCACACTGACCATATTCTCCCTGCCACTGGTGATCAGTAATTCCGTAAATTCTTCTGGTTTATATCCGGCCATGCGGACTTGAAGCTGTTGACGCCCAACCGGAACTTGCTGCAGGCGAAATATACCCTGTGTGTCTGTACTTACAGACTTTGTCCCGTCACTGGATGAAATAACAATTGTGGCACCTGTAAGCGGTAATCTGGTATTTTTATCTATCACGGTTCCTTTGACGGTTTCGGTCACAACCTGATTTTTTTGCTTAGGCGATGCTGGTTGCTGGGCTGATGTAATCCCTGCTTGAAGCAATAATCCAATGAGTAAGATTGGCGATAGTTTCATAAAAGATTAGTTTTTATCTTTATGACAGCTGGCATTCAATTTACCCTTAGCTTATTACTTGATTTTTTATTTTTCACTCCACTGGATGCTTGATCCAACGTTAGTTTGCCTATCATTACAGGAAATTTTATACGCTTTTTCTATAAGTAGTTGTTAACATAAAGTCTATTGATTATAAGTTAATTAACATTGTTGTTAACATTTTGGGTTGCCGTTTTTGGACTGAATGCGTAATTGGAAAAAAGCAGGAGATCCTCGATGTTTTTAACAAAAGATCTGCTCTGTATTAGAAAGTTAACATGTTTATTAACAATTATTGCGTGGATGTATGCCTATCCTCGCTAGTGGCGCGAAGTGCTTTCCGGCTCTTAGTCTATTTTTATCTGTTTAGTTAATAATAATTAATTTATTGTAGCGATATTGGTAGGATGATCGTCATACAGCTATAACTAATGGAAACCGCAATGAATAAATTATTTACGGGAAGTTTTGCTATCCTCTTTTTACTGACGAGCTGCAGTAAGGAAAATGAAGTGACTGTACCTATGGATGTTCAAAAACAGCTGGAAAGTTTTGAATGGAGCCCTATCATGTCTGTGAAAGGTACGGCAAATGAGCAGCATAAGTATAAACTGAAAGATTGTGAAAAGGATAATGTGTATACGTTCACATTTGCTGAATCAGCGAATAAGTTCACTGTCAATCGTGGTAAGGAACTATGTGGGGATGATAAGCTAACATTTGAAAGTTTGATTTTTGCTGAACAACAGCATCGCGCTTTTATCTATGATAAAGAGAAGAAAAGTATCAAGTTTGCTGATGATGATCCTTCCCAAAGTTATGAGGTACAGCTTGATGGTGATCAGCTTATATTAATTTCACGCAATAATAATCCTGCAGCATACGTGATACCATTTGAATACTATTTTCAAGGTAAGCGAACGGCTGCAACAAAATAAGTAGTATATTTCCTTTAACATTCAACAGGAAGACGGCTAGCCGTCTTCCTGTTTTTATTCAATTCTGTTTTGATGAAGTTGCAATTGAATATTCCACATTACTTTTTTCTTTGTCTACCTGTTTTGTTGTGGCCCAACGTGCAAGAATGAATTTCGTGGATATTTGCCATTTGCTCTCCTCTACTTCAATACATAAAGTAGACCCTTTGTTAGGTTATTTAGATGAACGCTGTTCAAACCAATGCCGCCGCCCTATGATTATTAAAAGAATCAGGAATCAAAATTTAACTTGATTATTTAGGCTAAATCGTTAATTTAGTGGTTTGGAAACCGGTTGCATAGATGGCGTGAACTAATAAAACCGGATCCAATTAATGAAGAAAACTAGATAAATAATAATCCACTTATGAAAGTCCGTATATTACTGATGGCGGCAATGACGACATTGCTCTGCCCACAACTTCAAGCCCAGCAATTGCCCTATAAGAATAGTGCCTTACCAATTGAAAAACGGGTAAGTGATCTATTGGGAAGAATGACTGTGGAAGAGAAAGTCGGGCAATTGAGCAAATTGCTGGGCTGGGACATGTATAGCAAGAACGGAAAGCAGGTTACAATCAGCAATAAATTGCGAAAGGCGGTAAAAGAACAGCATATCGGATTATTATGGGCAACCTTACGTGCCGATCCCTGGACACAAAAAACCTTGCTGAATGGTTTGAGCCCTGTAGAAGCTGCGCGCGCTACCAATGCGATCCAACGTTATATGGTGGATAGCACGCGCCTTGGAATTCCATTGTTATTGTCTGAAGAGGCGCCACATGGACATATGGCTATTGGTGCAACGGTATTTCCTACCGCAATTGGGCAGGCGAGTACATGGAACCCGCAGTTGATTCAGGACATGGCTTCAACAATCGCCATGGAGACTTATGCCGTGGGTGGTAAAAACGGTTACGGTCCTGTATTAGATTTAGCACGAGATCCACGTTGGTCGCGTACTGAAGAGACCTATGGGGAGGATCCCTATCTTATTGGACAAATGGGAAGCGCAATGATCCGTGGTTTTCAAGGGGAAAAGATCGGTGAGCGGGATAAAATAATAGGTACTCTAAAGCATTTTGTTGCCTATGCGGCTCCGGATGGCGGTCACAATGGTGAGTCCGTGTCGTTTGGCGAGCGAAGCCTGAGACAGTATTTTCTCCCGCCTTTTGAGCGTGCTGTGAAATCGGGAGCTGGGTCGGTTATGACGGCATATAATAGCATTGATGGTATTCCTTGTTCTGCCAATTCCTGGCTGTTGAATGATATTCTACGGAAAGACTGGAGATTTACGGGATTTGTCGTATCGGATCTACTGAGTATATCAGGGCTCAATGGCGGGCATGCAACAGCAGCGACTGCAGAAGAAGCGGCTTCACAAAGTATACATGCCGGATTGGATGTCGATCTAAGCGGGACTGGTTATGGTTCAAATCTGCTTAAGGCTGTCCAACAGGGGCTCGTTGAACCTGCTGTTCTCGATACAGCAGTGGCCCGTGTACTGCGAATGAAGTTCAATCTTGGTCTTTTTGATCATCCTTATGTGGATGAAAAAATGGTAGCGCAAAAAGTCGCTACGACGCAAAATAAAACGGTGGCAAGACAAGTGGCACGCGAGTCGATTGTTTTGCTTAAAAACGATCAGCACATTTTACCCTTAAGTAAATCGTTGAAACGAATCGCCGTTATAGGGCCAAATGCCGATAATCCTTATAATCAGCTGGGCGATTATACTGCTCCACAGGCCGATGGTAAAGTGCAGACTTTGCTGACCGGAATCCGGGCGGCAGTGGATAAAAATACCAAGATCGATTATGTCAAAGGATGTGCGATCCGTGATACCAGCAATTCCGATATTGCTGCCGCTGTCGCTGCTGCAAAGCAGGCCGATGCAGTGGTTTTAGTCCTCGGAGGTTCAAGCGCACGTGATTTTAAAACGTCGTATCAAGCAACTGGAGCGGCCAATGTTGATCCCAACACGGTAAGTGATATGGAAAGCGGAGAAGGATTTGACCGCGTTTCCCTGGATATGATGGGCGATCAGATCAAGTTGCTGAAAGCGATACAGGCGACTGGAAAACCTCTTGTACTTGTTACGGTTATGGGAAGACCATTGAACTTAAATTGGGCAGCTGAACATGTGCCTGCGATCGTGAATGCCTGGTACCCCGGACAGGAGGGAGGCTTGGCAGTTGCCGATGTATTGTTCGGTGACTATAATCCCGCTGGAAGATTACCGATTTCGGTACCTCGTTCGGTCGGCCAGCTTCCTGTACATTACAACCATACAAAACCCAAACATCACGATTATGTGGAGATGTCGGCTAAGCCATTGTATGCATTTGGTTATGGGTTGAGTTATAGTAGCTTC
This sequence comes from Sphingobacterium sp. UBA7038, assembly GCF_002494055.1. Classification (NCBI taxonomy): domain Bacteria; kingdom Pseudomonadati; phylum Bacteroidota; class Sphingobacteriia; order Sphingobacteriales; family Sphingobacteriaceae; genus Sphingobacterium; species Sphingobacterium sp. UBA7038. The sequence continues at coordinate 251,902 of NZ_DLAV01000008.1, read as the reverse complement.
GATTACTCCAATTTACAGATCTCTTTGAAGGAGAATGGCAATGATTTTGCTTGCACAGTGTCATTCGATGTCGTCAATAACGGTAAATTGGCTGGCGATGAAGTCGCTCAGTTGTATGTTGTGGATGAAGTAAGTTCGGTAGTGACACCGGTTATGCAATTGAAGCGATTTGAACGCAAAAACATTGCCGCAGGAAAGAAAGAACGTTATTCGTTTCAATTGACTAAGGAAGACCTCAAACTTTGGAGTTCAAGCAACGCATGGAAGACAGAAAAGGGAAAATTTAAATTCTTGGTTGGAGCATCTTCTGATGATATCCGACTGAAGGGCGAAATGGAATTAACGAGAGATTATTAATCCTAAACCGCAAACAATACTATAGGGCTGCCCAATTTTGGACAGTCCTTTTTTTTATTTGAGCACAATATGTTTGATACTTTTCCTGTTCCAGGTATAGGTGATGTGGATAAGACCATTTGTGTCCTGAATAATTGTCGGATAAGAATACTCATCGTTCTTTACCCCATCTTCAAGGGTTAGAACATCTTTCCACTGTAAGCCATCCTTTGATATGGCGACATGCAGTTTTGTGCGTCCTTCCCACCAGTCGTTGCCAGCGATAGCCGGATTGAAGACGATCATCAATAAACCATTATTTAAACGGATGGCGTCGGTGGCAGAATTGGGATTGAGCAGGTTTGTGGATTGCCAGGGGCCCCAGGTAAGGCCTTCATCTGCTGAGAATGCTGCCATCACTTTATTTTCTTTACTTCGACAGAGCACCTGAATGCGTCCATCTGTATGTTGGATCACACTTGGCTGAATAACCTGGATACTGGTATCGGGGCGTATTGCGCTGACGGACCAGGAGCGGCCATGATCGCGGCTGATTTCCAGGTGTGCTTTCCAGATTTCTTCTTTGGACTCCGTGCTGGAAGGGGAGAGAAGCAGTCCGTTTGTCAAGGTGAGCGGTTTATTCTTGATGGGCCCCAAAATACCTTCAGGCAACTGCTGCTCTGCAGACCAGGTCGTTCCTTTATCCAGTGAATGTTTGACATAGCCTTTCCATTCTCTGGGATTGGGCCCTATTTTATAATACAAAGATAGGGTGTCACTGTGCGGGTATTGATAGAAGACAGGATTCCATGTTGGAAAGCGGTTGTCACCAAGGATACCGTCTGCAATCTGTACAGGACGCTGCCATTGTCCATGGCTATACAGTGAACTCCATATGACAACATCGGGGTTAGATTCATGTGTACCACCAAACCAGGCTGCCAATAAACTGTCTTTTCCGATGACTTGAATCGTGGAAGCATGGCATTGTTGGAATGGAACCTGGCCTGTTTTAAAAATTTGCTCTGATACCAGGATCTGAGGTTTATACGTTGCACACGAGGATAGAAAAAAAAGGATAAATAGTGGAAATAGGTTGATTTTTTTCATTGGAATTTAAGGTTCTAAAAACCCCATAGTTTGTTGATGACTTATTTTCTTATTCCTGAGCAGAGGCTCTGGGAATATTGAGATGTTCAGGCGGTGATCGGTAAACAATGACCTTGTTAAATGATAAAATTCCGTTAGATTATATCCAACGGAATTTTATATTATTTGCTTTGTAATTGAATTGCAGTCGCATAACTAAATCGTGTACTAGGGCTTCTCAAGGTAATTTGGTTACCACGTTGAGACCAGTCTAATTTACCTTTATGACCCAAAATAGCGATTTTCTTTACGCTAAAATTATCAGGTACTTGAAAGACGTATTCATTTGGCTGCTGGTAAGTATCACCTTCAGAAAGATGGAATACATTGACCACTTTACTGTCTTTGCTTCTAGTGTAGTAATAGTCACCTTGGTGATATGGAGCAATCGTACGTGTTGCAAACACTGCAGTTTGATTGATTTTCATCCAGGCTGCCAGTTCGTTCAAGCGATCGTATGCTGCCTGGTCATAATCTCCTGTTGGGCCAGGGGCTATGTTCAATAGGTAGTTTCCACCGCGGGAAATAATTTTCACCAATGTTTCAACAATCTTTTTGGTCGGTTTGTATTGGTCGTTGGGCACATAGCTGAACGAATTTCCCATGGTGATACAACTTTCCCATGGAATATCCAAGGGATGTTCAGGAATCGCTTGTTCAGGCGTGACATAATTTTCCCAGTTTCCAGGTACTGTACGGTCGACAACGATAATGCCGGGTTGATTTTTCCTTGCCATGCCCCCAATGCGGTCCATGTCAATATTCTGATCCATTTTGATTGTCTGTTGCCAGTCAACAGATTTGTCAACGGTTTCTAAGGGGCGCACCTGACCACCATCCAACCAAAGAATGTCGACTTTGCCATATGCTGAGGTCAGCTCGTTGATTTGATTGTAGGTAAAGTCTTTGAATTTTTGCCAACGATCCGGATATTTTTTAGGATCGTAATTTACATTTCTGTCTTTTGGTGGAAAGTAGGACCACCAGTAGTAATCGGAGTGCCAGTCCGGTTTGGAGAAATAGGCGCCAATTTTGAAGCCGTCATTGCGAAATGTGTTAAAGATTTCTTTGGTTACATTGGCCTTTGGATTTGTCGAAAATGGCGTTTTAGCGGAGGTGATTTTATAATCCGACTCTTTGGTATCGAACATGGCAAATCCATCGTGATGTTTTGTTGTAAAGACAACATATTTCATGCCGGCAGCTTTTGCGGCATCGGCCCATTTTTGTGGATTGAAATCCGTAGGGTTAAAGGTGGTCTGTAGATTTTCGTAGTTCTTGAGGTATTCAAAATAAGTTTTACCATGTTCGGGTTTGCGTTGGGTCCAGCCTTCGTCTTCAGGACAGATACTCCAGCTTTCAACGATTCCCCATTGACTATAGGTACCCCAGTGCATGAAAAGACCAAACTTCATATCTTGCCATTGTTCGAGGTTTTCAATTACTAAGGGATCTGTCGGTTTTTGATAGCCATTAGATACGTTGTGCGCTTGACCAAACGCTAGTGTTGCGCTTGAAGCGATCAGCGCAGTGGATATAATGGTTTTTAGTGTTTGCATTTCTAAAGATAATGAAAATGATAAAAAGAAGGCCACCTTAGGTGGCCTTCTTATAGATAGATGTAGTTTACGCGTTAATTAACGTCCCAGAAAAGTTTGGTGTCAAGCTTATCTTTGCTTTTTACAGCGTCATAATTTGCGCCATTTAAATTCACTTCTGTTGCGGGGATATTCCATCTCGCAGGGACAGTTTTTTGAATATCAGATACTTCTGTTCTAAAAGTAAATACAGGGTAATTTAATCTTCTTACTTCCGCCCAGGATTGTAAAGGTTGAATAACATTGAAATGTAGCCATTTTTGAGTAGCGATTAATTGAATGTTATTTGTTCCCCAACCAATATTTGAAATATAGGTATTAATCTGATCTTCTGTTGGTTGAGTTGCGGCAGTAGTCGTATTATCTTTGCTCAATGCTCTGATTGCAGGGAATAGTGCGATGGATTGTTTTATACCCTGTTCGAAGGCTGATTTTGCAGCAGCATTATTTCCAGTCCTGTTGTAATACTCAGCAAGTAAATAATTGACTTCCGATGCCGTGATCAGTAACCCTGGGAAATATTCATTTCTCGAGTAAGTAGAACGATTATAGATGGCAATCTTACTTGGATTAGCTGGTGTTCCGGAAATCAAAGCAGTTTGTTCTGCACTCGTTAGAGACTGATCTAGCCCAATATAAGCCCCATTTGCACCTTGTCCAGGTTCAAAAATAAATGGTAATCTCGGGTCTGCCTTTGACACCATGTTGTCGATCATTACTTTCCCGGCAATATTGGCGTTCCAGCTTTCTAAACCATCTCTAAATCCTCTCGCATTGATATCAGATCCTGAATTGAAGACACTGATGTCGATATTATCTGCATTGGTGAGAGTTAAAGGATAAGTTGATTGATTTCCAACAATGTCGGCCAGCTCTTGGTTTGCTCTTGCTGTAAAAGTAGAGGCAGCACTGACGCGAGTCAACATACGTAGGCGAAGGGAATTACAATATTTTTTCCATAGTGTAATATCACCTTTGTTTATTAAATCCTGGGTTTTAAAAGACGTGGAAACACCTGAAGTTAGTGCTGGCAACGTATTAAGCTCGGTACTGATGGATTTTAGGTCATCCAGCATAGCTTTATATATTTCTTCTGCAGTATCATATTTAGCATACGAGCTCGGATAATTTCCGCCATTGGTACTCAACATGCCTGCTTGCGACCAAGGGATGTCTCCATGTAAATCAACAACTTGTTGCGTTTGATCATAAAAGAAAATTTTCGCTGCAAGGTAAAATATGCGTAGCTGAGTTCGCTCTGCTTCTGGCAAAGCTGTGTATACTTTTTCAAATTCTCGATATTGTGCAAGACCTGCATAATAAGTATTCCAACGATCCTGGATAGAAGCACCTCCAGGTATCAATTGATTATTCTCGTTTGCCCATCCCGTAGCTTGAACATAGCGATTAGCAGTCGATCGGAGGATAACAAAGTAATTCCAGTAACTTGGTACAACCAGTTCTCTGTAGGAATAGGTAATTCCTGCGAACTGTTTGTCGGCTGACACTTCACTTATTTTTCCTGGATCTCTATATAACTCATCAAAAGATGATTTACTACAAGAGGTTATTGCTGTAATACCCGCGGCACATAGACCAGCAAGTAAGATGTGTTTTTTGATTTTCATAATTTTAGAAACTTGCGCGTAACATTAAACCATAAGTTCTTGTTGCTGGACCTGAACCAGCATTGGTAATTTGTTGTGACCAGTGTGAACCACCTGTCATTTGTTCAGGATCGAGGTGTTTGGCGGTTCTGTAGATGAAGAACAAGTTTCTTCCAAAGGCCGATAAACTGATGTTTTTCGCTTTTAACTTGCGAGCGAAATCTTTCGGAAGTCTATAAGCGAGCGAAAGTTCACGCATCTTGATATAGTTGTTTTTCTCTACATAAAGTTCATAACGAGAGTTTCCGCCATATTGTGGGCCACCCCAGTTATAGGTTGAATTGAAGTAGGTCGCTTGGGAGATGATATTCGCGTTTTTAGTACCATCTAATAAAACCCCGTCCAATAACATACCATCATGATAAACCGTTTCTCCATTAGGTCCAGTGGAACCAGTAGTAGCAATTCCTTTTCCTCCAAACAAGTAGTAACTCAATCCACCATGTTCGGCGTCCATACCCTCTAAGGTTTCTTCTAGCAAACCTCTACTTTTCATCCAGTTGATACCGGTAGGCATAATATGTCCTCCCCAGCGGAAGTCAATTAGAGCGTCCAAAGTGAAATTTTTGTAACTAAAGGAGTTGATGAACCCACCAATTGCTTTAGGCATGGCATTACCAACTTTTTTGTACGTTGTGTTGTCCAATTGATATAAACCATTTGCGTCAACAATCATTCGTCCTTGATCATCTGTTTTTACCGGCCGAGCGTAGATATCACCCAATGGTTCTCCAACTCTCGAAATAATCTTAGCTGCATCACCATCAATAAATCGGTGCTCTAATTCGGTCGCACCGCCTGCTAATTGCTCGACCTTGTTTCTGTTGAACGCAAGGTTAACGGTTGTATTCCACTTGAAGTTTTCACTTTGAACTGGTGTACCGTTAACAACAAATTCCCATCCTTTGTTACGTAATGTACCTACGTTTGCAACAATAGAGCTAGCACCTGTCGTCATTGGTAAAGAGAAATCTAAGATCTGATCTTTGATCTGGCCATTGTAATAAGTAATGTCAAATCCTAATCGGCCTTTTAACAATCTAGTTTCTAAACCAAATTCGATCTCATGCTTGGTCTCAGGTTTAATGCGCTCATTTCCGAAGCCGGAGGTTGGAACCTGTGTATAAATCACAGATCCTGTTCCTTGATCGCCCAGTGTTTTTTGAGAGAAGCTCAAGGCGCTTTGGAAAATATTAGGATAATTTCCCACAATTCCCCATGAGCCTCTTAATTTCGCATAATCGAAGATTTCCGGAAGTTTAAACGCATCAGATAAGATTAAACTTGAATTGACCGATGGATAATACAAAACATTGTTATCTGGGTGCATCTGTGAAATAAGCTCACGACGTAATGTCCCTTCTACATACCAATAGTCTTTAAAACTAAAATTTAAAGTTCCAAAAGTTGCATCTCTTAATGACCAAACCCTAGCTTGTGAGCTTCTGGAATCATTAACGGAGGCTGATAGATCATACCAATTGCGTTGAGATAATCCACCGTTAGTCCAGCCACTAACCGAAAAGTCCTGATTTTTTGTCGCAGTATAGCCTACTGCAGCTCCTAACTTAATGTCCTTATTAATTTGTTTTTTATAGGAGGCAAGAAGGTCGGTGTAATAAATGTTTTGATTTTGATTTTTTGTCGTAAATCCTGATTCGGTGTCAAAACCGTAAAGTAATGGGAAGCGATTAGGGCTGCGATCTTCAAATCGTGCTGATGTAACGTCAGCAGAGAATCTAGCGCGAACAGATAAATCGTCTGTTATTTGATAAGTATTCGTAAATGAACCAATTAGACGGTTTGAATATTCATCACTTGTTTTAGCTCGAGTATTCCAATAGTAATCTAATACATCGACTTTATATCCGTTGTGTATTAGATTTTCACCTGGGGTAAGACTTTGATTCGTTCCAGTTACATATTTATACCCTAGGCTCGTTTGATAGCGATCTGCATACCAGTCTGGGTTATCAAACGTGGAAATCATCCCCGTAAAATTGTTAATCAAGCGATCCGTCATAAATGGTCTGTTATGCGTATGCTGATTGATATAATTAACGACAACATCGGTTGTTAGTTTATTCCACAATTTAAATGTTGAGTTAAAATTGACAATGTTCTTTTTGTTATATGAATCGAACGACGTCATCTGATTATCTTGACGAGTAAGGGAGAAACGAACATTTGACGTTTCTGTTGCGTGGCCTAACGCGAGATTAAGGGATGTATTGTTGGGATTGTTGAAAAACTTTCCGTAAGCATTCTGAGCTTCATAAGGACGCACCTTACCATCCCATGTTACCGTTGGTAGTCCATCAAATTTAGGCCCGAAGTTTACCGTTGCGGGTAGAACACCTCTTGTAACTCCATCAACAGCCCTATCAGCGCCATAATAGAAAAATTTATCTTCAGCCTGTCCTCCATTTGCATAAGCTAAGCTATAGCCTGGCCCCCGTACATTTTGGAATTTGGGTAGGTATGCAATTTGATCATGCGTATAGTTTGCATTAAAATCAATTGAAAAGCCTGTCCCCCCCTTATTTGATTTTGTTGTGATAAGGACAACACCATTCATCGCTTCAGATCCATATAATGCAGCAGCTGAAGCTCCTTTTAAAATGGATACTGTTTCGATATCCTCAGGGTTTAAATCCTCAAGGCCATTACCGCGAGCACGTTGGTCGCCCCAATAATTGGAGTTATCAAATTTATTTTGGCGCATAGGTACCCCATCAATAATGACTAACGGTTGTGAACCTCCTGTGATAGAGTTAATACCACGAATATTGATATTTACCCCTGAGGTTGCTCCCCCTGGAGCAGTTGTGATGCGTACGCCCGGTGCTTTACCATATAATGCCCCCGCAAAGTTTGGTGAACCGGTTTTTGTTAGTTCTTTGGAATCAATCGTACTCATGGCATAACCAAGCTCTCTCGGGGCTTTTTTGATACCCATGGCAGTAACAACAACTTCTTCCAGGTTGGATTGGTCGCTGGTTAAGCTTACGTTGATTGTTTTGTTGGAACCAACCACAACTTCTTGGGATTTGTAGCCCACCATGGAGATGCGCAAAGTTTCACCTGTTGAAGCTTGGATTGTGAAAGATCCATTGCCGCCAGTTTGGGTGCCTCTGCTGGTTCCTTTTACGGAGACAGTGGCGCCAGAAATTGGTCCATTAGCATCTGAAACTATTCCAGAAATGCTTTGCTGCGCGTAGAGCGATGTAGCACTGAAAAGTGTACATAGCGCCAATCCTGCAGTTTTTTTGTAAAATAGACTCATGTTTTAGGTGTTTGTGTAAAACGTTAGTTAATTATGTTAGTAATATATTTTTCGATGACTAAGGCAGTTGTCCCCTTTTGTTGCGCCCTTTTATGCAGTGTGGAAATTGCCAATGTTGTCTTCCTTGAAATCTTCGGAATGCTATATTCATTAATGGCTACTTGAATATGAGGCGCCAAAATGTCCCCGATTTCGGCTCCCCGGCCACTGATGATTATTTTATCCGGATTGAGGATGTGTATTAACGTCGAAATTCCCTTGCCAAGTAAATAGCCAACTTTCCCAATGTTGTTGATTGCTACCTGATCTCCGATTTGGACAGCTTCAATTAATGCGTCGATTTTATTGATGTGTTCATGGGCTAGTTTATCATAAATGGAATATTCTCCATTCTTTATATCCCGCTCGGTATTTCGAATGGCTGCACTAATGGAAGCTTCGACTTCAAGACAGCCGCGTTTGCCACATGAGCATAAGGTTAATGTATCGGAAAGTGGAATATGGCTGAATTCGCCGGCATAACCTGATGTTCCCTTGAAGATATCATCATTGATGAGTATTCCTAAGCCTACACCCCAGTTTAGATTGATCACGAGCGAGTGGGATGAATCTTTTGCTTCACCAAATTTCCGTTCCGCTAGGGCGATACAACGTGAGTCATTGTCAATGATGGCCGGAACCTTAAATTTTTGCTCAAATAGTTTTCGAATGTTATATAAGGGCGAATCTTCATTGTACGATTCATTGAGACCTGTTTCCGAATCAACAAAACCAGGCATACTAATTCCAATACCGATTACTTGTGTAATGTTGATCTGGTTGGAAATGATGAAATTGTTCAATGCTTCCAGAATGGACTCCGTTGCCTTCTTATCTCTAAGGTCGATTGGAATATTATTTTGCGACGAAATTGTTTCAGCCTTGAGATTTGAGGAAGATATGGATGTATAGAATTGATCAATAGACACGCTAATAATACTTTGCTGTAAATTTTCATTAAGCATGTATTGTATAGCTTTTCTTCCACCTGTGGATGCTGCATAACCTTTTTCGACAACAACATTTCGTGTCAAAAGATCATTGATCTGCTTGGTGACAGAGGGGATGCTTTTCGATAAAGAGTTTGCAATGTCTGCAATCGGTTGCATCGGCCTGTAATACAAAATTCTCAAAATTTCGCCGCCCATAATTTAGTTCAATTGTATTAGTATAACTATTGGTTTTCTCTAAGTTTCATAATGGCTGATAAAAATCATTTCATCGCGCCTTGGTTTTTCATAGTAACTTGCTTATAGATCATCAATATGTTTAGATTCTCATAAGCATTGTATGTTAAAGATAAACACACTTTGTGTTAAGTTCAAAATTCTTTTTAAAATTTTTAAAAAGAATTTGATGATAATGTGTTTTTGCTCAAAAGAAGGCTCTTTTTTTTATCGATTAAAGAAAGGTTGGGTCAGTATTGTAACGAAATTGCTATAATATTAAAAGGTTTTTTGGGGAGAAGCTCCGAATGGTATCTCGAAATTATCCGTTTTTTTAGGGGAGATTGTAATATTATAACCGACTCTATCTTCGATTATTTATGATATAGCAAAACAAAAAGAGCCTGGTATTACCAGGCTCTTTCAAAATCTCAGGACAATTGCTCGCGAGATTTCATTCGTTTAATGTGTGATCATCTATTTGACGTCCCAGAAGATTTTAGTTGTTCTTGTATCATTTGCTTTAACAGCATCGTAATTAGAACTATTATTTGAAATCTCTTGGGTAGGATATAATAAACGTTTAGGAGGATTTGCGTAATTAGCCAATCCAGCCACAGGATATGTCAATATTGGATATCCTGTACGTCTCAATTCAGCCCAAGCTTGTTGTGCCTGTAAAAAACCATAATGTAACCATTTTTGAGTCCATATTAATTCTAGGTTCTTTGCTTGAGTTGTTGAAAAGCTGATAGTCGATTTGTCTACAAAGTCATTGATGACGTCATCGGTAGGTTTTTTCTCTGTTTTCAGTCCTGAAGTATTTAAATTATTTAAATAATAATAGAAAGAAACGGATTGTTTAACAGCGACATCGTAAGCATCTTTGGCTGCATTACTTGCTCCCCATCTTAATAACGCTTCAGCTTTATTGAAATTGGTTTCAGAAGCGGTAATGACAATTCCCGGCAAAGCATTGTTGTCGAAGATAGTTGCCGAATCCAACACAGCGTAGTCTTGATAATTCTTCTCCATATCCGCTGAAGTAAAGGAAATTGGCATTGCTCTATACTCTTTGTTCTGAACAAACTTACCGTCTACTGTTTTTCCGAATTTATCATAAAGTACCGGAATACGTGGATCATTCGCTGGTAACATCACTTTGTTCAACATATGATCTGTTGCGAATTGGTTAGGACCTTCAATCAAAGCCTGTCTCAATGTTCCGGTATAGTTGGTTAGCGGCTGCAATAAGATGTCTTCATTTCTGGGGTTATAGTTTGCCGTTGCGCCACCATCTGCCAATGGATATTGTGTTGGGTTATTCAGCATTTCAAGTACTTCAGTTCTTGCTTTTGCCTCATCAACAAAAGAAATGCGCATCAATAGACGCAGGCGAAGTGAATTGGCATACTTACGCCATTTCGCAACATTCCCGCTATTCAAGATATCGTATTTTGAAAAATCGGGATTGGTCGTTGCTGTTGATAAATACGTGTTGATATTTTTCAATTCGCTGATGAACTGATTGTATAATTCTTTTTGCGCATCAAACTTTGGCTTAATAATCGTACTTGTTGTTGGTAGACTACCGGCTTCACTGAAAGGGATATCTCCAAAGTTGTCAACAAGTTTAGATGCTTCGTCAAACAATACAATTTTGCCCGTTTGGATAAAGATCTCTTTACTTGCTTTCTCCGCTTCAGGAAGTTCAGCGTATGCTTTTTCCATGCTTCTTGTGATACCCAGTACACCAGGAGCATAAAAATCCGTCCAATATGCATAAGAGTAGCTATCGTTCGGCTGATACATGGTATTTGACGGATAAAAAGACGCTGTCTGCGTATATACTGCCTGATTGGACAGAATAAATGTACGGTAGTGGTAATAAGCTGGTCTTACACGATCATTATTTAGCATTTCGGCAAAGAACGCCGGAATATTTGCTTTTGTCGATGCATCTGGGTTTTGAAACTTGTCGTCAAGTTGTGATTTACAGCCGACCATCGTCGATAGGGCCGAAACCAAAGTTAATATAGAAAGAAAAGTTTTTTTCATGATTCTCGTGGGTAAAAAATTAAAAATTAGCATTCAATGAAAAACCGAAACTTCGGGTAGCAGCAGATGAACCAACGTCTACACCTTGTGCCCACCATTTGTTACCTACTGGAGCTTCAGGGTCAAGATTTTTCAATGTACGGTAGAAGTAGAATAGATTTCTGCCCAATAAAGAAACCTTTAAGTTGTTAATTTTAAGTCTTTTGGTGAAACTGTCTGGAATACGGTAACCAATAGACAATTCTCTTAATTTGATAAAGTTGTTGTCGTAAACGGCACCTTTTTCAGTCCAAGAATCTGCACCCCATCCGAATGTGTTCATGTAATATTCTGCAGCACTCAAATGTACATCGTTTGCTTTTCCTGTATTGGCGTTAACACCTTGCAAAGTCACTCCATTTTCGCGATATGGTAAGGTGTTTTCATATAGACCAGCACTCATGCCGTATTTGAGGTTTTCGGATACCATTTTACCTCCAAAACGATAATCAGCAGTAAAGTCTAACATAAAGTTTTTATAGGTAAATGTATTGGTCCAACCGCCTATCGCTTTTGGCATAATGTTGCCAGCATATTTGTACTTGGTTTTGTCGATCACATAGAGTCCATCGTCAGAGATCAAATTATTGCCGTTTTGATCTTTGGCAATGTCATAAACGTAAATATTTCCTAATTTCTCACCTTCTTTTGCCGTAATCTTCAAAGAGTTTTCATCGGCAGAGTAGAATACCAATTCTTCAACGCCCGGTGCTAGGGTTTTAACTGTCGACTTATTAAATGAATAGTTTAGTCTAGAATTCCAGGTAAAGTTTTCATTTTGAATTGGGGTACCGTTGATAGAAAGCTCCAAACCGTTATTGGCAATTTTTCCTATATTCAAAATTTGGGAAGTAGCCCCTGTAGAGGCTGGTGTTGTAAGTCCTAAGATCTGGTCGTCGATATAGTTGTTGTAGTAACTAACATCCAATCCTAATCTATTTTTTAGAAACTTCAATTCCATACCGACCTCAACCTCATATTTACGCTCAGGACGTAGATTGAGATTTCCATAATTGTTTCTGTAGGTCAATGATGGAACAGCGCCATTGATCGTCAATAATGGATTCTGGTTGTAAGCGATATTTGCTTCGTAGATTGCTGCATCATTACCAACAATACCGTAGGAAGCGCGAAGTTTACCGTAGGAGAACTTATCAGACTTTATATCGAAAGCATCGCTGAAAATAAAGCTACCACTAACCGAACCATAGCGATAATTATTGTTCGATGAAGGTAGTGTAGAAGAATATTCAGAACGATAAGTACCGTCTAAGTAAGCGAATCCTTTATAGCCAATATTTAAGGAACCAAAGTAGGCATATTTTAGCATTTCCTTTCTGCTATTTGAAGTTGTTGCCTGCGCGTAACTGTTGCTTAAGCTAAACCAGTTTTCTGTGACAAGACCACCTGCTGTACTTGACGATTGATCATCATAACGCTCTGATCTCGATTGGAAACCCACGCTCGCTGAATAGTCGAAATCTGCATTGATTTTGTTGCTATAGGTTGCCATTACATCACCATACAGGATCGAATAGACTCCTTTTGAAGTTGCGAAGCCTCCAGAACTGCTGGTAGTTGAATTGTAAGCCGTTGCATATTCGTTGTATTGCTTGTTGATGCTCGTTGCAGAAGTTAAGTCATTACCGATTCTTCCGCGGAGTTTCAAGTGATTTACAACATCCCAGTTTAATGTGGCACTTGTTAAAATCCTATTTTCGGTCTCATCATAACTGTTTTTGTATTGATTCCAAAAATAATCTAAGAGGTTGGAAGCCCTCATCGTGTATTTGAAGTCTTCAGGACGTCCTGTTCCAAATTTGGAATATTTGTAGCCGTCAGTGGTTTGATACGCATTTTTCATGGCAGACATATCTTCTGTTCTGCTGAAAAACCCGTCGAAACTTCCAAGTACCTGACCCAACAGATAGGTTCTGTTGTGGGTATTGGTATTGATAAAGTTAGCGACGATATCGGTCGACAATTTGTCGCTAAGTTTTAGCGTGCTATTAAGGTTGAAGGTATTTCTGTTTTGTTTACTACCAGGGCTCGTACTTTTATAGTCCATTCTGGTCGCACTCAAACGGTAGTTAATTTTCTCTGTTTGGTTTGAGATACCAACGTTAATATTGGAATTGTAGCCTTTGTCAAATACGTCGTAGTAGTTATTTTCACGTGCTTTGTATTGACGTACCTGTCCGTCCCACCACATAACATCTTCGCCAGTGAATTTTGGACCAAAACTTCCGTAGGATCTATAGTATGGTCTTCTTCCTGATGGAGAATTAGCATCTGTAAACCAACCTTCGGCAGATGCGCCGTTAGCGATGTTTGTCGCTGCGTCGTAACCGGGTCCATAAATATTTTGGAACTTCGGTAAAAAGGCTGCTCTTTCGATTGATCCATTATAGTTGAAGTCAATTCCTAGACCTCTTCCTTTTGTGCCTTTCTTTGTTGTAATAACAATTACCCCACTTGCAGCGTCCGAGCCGTATAGTGCACTGGCTGCGGCACCTTTTAAGATGGAAATATTGTCGATATCAGCTGGGTTGATGTCCAGCATACCATTACCTCTAATACGTTGATCGTCCCAATAATTATTATTGTTTGCACCAGTCGCACCACCTTGTTGATCGTTACGGATGATGATACCATCGACAACATAGAGGGGCTGGCGTTGATAGTTTAATGAATTGATACCACGGATTTGAACGTTAACCGCACTGGCAGAACCACCCGGAGCAGTGGTAATTTTCACACCTGGGGCTTTACCGTATAGTGCTGATCCAAAGTTGGTGTTACCCGCTTTGGTAATTTCTTCTGCTTTGATATTGCTAACTGCATATCCTAGCGCCTTAGATTCGCGCTTGATACCCATCGCAGTTACAACAACTTCATCTAAAGCTGAAGCGTCCTCAGTTAAGGAGACTTTAATCGATTTAGCGGAAGTAACCGTAATTTCTTGCGTGTGGTAACCGACAATAGAAACACGTAATACTTCTCCTGGAGCGGCTTGAATCGTAAAGGTTCCGCTTGCATTTGTTTGCGTTCCTTTGGCAGTACCCTTAACAGAAACTGTCGCTCCTGAAACTGGACCTTTGGCGTCAGTTACTGTACCAGTAATGGTTTGTTGTGCGTAAAGCGAAGTGGCGCTAAATAGCGTACACAATGCTATACCCGCTGCTTTTTTGTAAAATAGACTCATTTTTTAATGATTAGTATGAATTACAATAAGTAAATGATTAGTGTGGTTATTATTTTGTTAAAATTTTATTAATGTGATTTTCGACTACAATCGCTGCAGTACCTTTGATTTGTGCATGTTTGTTTAAAGATGACATTTGAACATTCGTTGTTTTTGCAATTTCAGGAATGCAAAATTCATTGATGGCAATTTGTATTTGTGGATTCAAAATTCGTCCCAGTTCTGCACCTCTTCCGCTAACGATGATCTGTTTTGGATTCAGAATATGGATAAGTGTTGATATGCCTTTACCTAGCATATAACCTATTTTTCCTAAATTATTGATAGCGATTTGATCGCCCACATTCGAAGCTTCAATTAAGGCGTCTATTTTGTTGAGTTTACTTTTTACAAAGGTGCTATAAATCGAATATTCGTTGTTTTGGATATCAGTTTCCGTACTTCGAATGGCTGCGTCTAAGGAGGCTTCTACCTCCAGGCATCCCCTTTTTCCGCAAGAACATAACGTGTTGTCATCCGAAAGTGGGATATGACTAAATTCTCCAGCAAAACCTGATTCGCCTTTAAAAACAGAGCCATTGATAATAATGCCCAATCCGACACCCCAATTTAAATTGATGATGAGTGAATGATCAATATCTTTTGCTGATCCAAACTCTTTTTCTGCGATAGCAATACATCTGGAGTCATTCTCTATCACAGTTGATATTTGGTATTTTGCTTCTATGCTACTTTTGATACGGTATAAAGGATGATTATGGGGATAAGATTCATTGACACCCAATTCAGAATTGACAAATCCTGGTATACTTAGACCAATACCAATTATTTTGTCCCTTTGGATTCCCGATAGTTCCAAAATCGATTCAATTTCGTCCAATAGTAAATCAGCAGAGTTGCTGGACTTCAATTCTAGGGGAACATCACGGTGTTCGATAATCGTCTGTTGATTAAGATCTGTTAATGTAAATGTGGAAAAATGCTGATCGGTTGAAATCGTCAAGATATAAAAATTCAGTGCTGGATTAATTGCGAACTGCAAAGGACGTCTTCCGCCGGTAGATTCTGCAAAACCACATTCAACAATTATTTTTTCTTCAAGTAAACGATTGATTATTTTTGTAATGGAAGGTGTACTCTTAGCGAGTTTTTTGACCAACTCTGCAATAGAAAGCGCAGAATCAAAATAAAGGTTTTTCAATATTTCTTTTTCCATTAGTTCGTGTGGTTTCTAAAAGTTGATTAAACTTTTGTTAAAGATATGTTAAATCGCATGTAAGATCAAAATACTTTTTAAAAAAATTTAAAAAGTTGCGGCTATGCTTTGTTTTTTTTGTTTTTGTGTAACAATTTGTATTCCTGTTTGTGCCATTAAATCATAGATTATGCATAAAAATGAATATCAAATAGCTTATATTTACCTTTTAATTATACAATCTGATTATGAAACAACGCTATTACTCCTTGGATGTCTTTCGTGGGGCTACTGTGGCACTGATGATTATGGTGAATAATCCGGGGACATGGGCTCATATGTTTGCGCCGCTAAAACATGCAGAATGGCATGGTTGCTCGCCTACAGACCTGGTTTTTCCTTTTTTTCTTTTCGCAGTGGGTAATGCCATGTCTTTTGTTATCCCACGATTACAGGAAGCTGGTCCGGCGATATTTTGGCAAAAAGTAATTAAACGGACGGTCTTAATTTTTGCGATCGGACTTTTTATAAACTGGTGGCCTTTCGTGAAATGGGATGGCGCAGCCCTTGTGTTGAAGCAATGGGTAGACGGAGCGGACCCGAGCCGTGGAATTCGGATTTTCGGAGTACTGCAGCGCATTGCCGTAGCCTACTGCTTTGCGTCAATTCTCGCCTATTATTTTAAGGAAAAAACGATAATCTGGATCTCGACGATTATTCTGTTGTTATATTGGGCAATTTGTGCAATAGCCGGAGGACCAGATCCCTATAGCTTAGAAGGTTGGTTCGGTACACAATATGATATTGCCATTTTAGGTTTACCGCATGTTTACAAAGGGGAGGGGGTACCCTTCGATCCCGAAGGACTGATGAGCACATTACCGACGATTGTTCAGGTCGTCTTTGGGTATTTAGTTGGTGTATTTATAAAAAAACAAGGTCAGGTGGATTGGTTGTGGTCTAAAGTACCGCCCTCTAATGAGCCTCATTTTAAATTGCTGGCGGGAATGTTTGTGACCGGATTTATTTTGGTCGTATTGGCTTGGATATGGGCCTTGGGTTTTCCGATCAATAAAAAAATATGGACGAGTTCCTATGTGCTCTATACAACAGGTTTGGCAACCATGACACTAGGTGGTATGATCTGGTTTATTGAAGTGCAGGGGGTGAAAAATAAATTGACACAGTTTTTTGATGTTTTTGGTAAAAATCCGTTATTCATCTTTGTCTTGAGCGGTGTTCTACCACGCTTTTTGGGATTGTTCCGCATTCCTGATGGCGTAAAAGAGGATGGTACACAAAAATACCTCGACGCTTTTGCCTGGTTTTATAAATATGTTTGCGCGAAAGTGCCTGGGATACCAGAAGTTGGTTCTTTTGTTTATTCACTATGTTTCTTAACGTTGATGTGGGTAATCTGCTATTGGTTGGATAAGAAGAAAATCTACGTAAAGGTTTAATAGTGGCTGAACCTTTGCTTATTAAATTATTTTGGCAACCGAAGATTTTTGCTATCTTTGCAGCCAATTAATAAAATTTTTAACGCTTTAATATTATTCAGGAAATGTATTTAAGTAAAGAGTACAAAGCTGATATCTTCGCAGAATTTGCTGGATCAGCTACAAACACAGGATCTACTGAAGGTCAAGTTGCTTTATTCACTAAGAGAATTGCTCACTTAACTGAGCACTTGAAAAAAAACAGAAAAGATTTCGGTACACAACGTGCCCTACAAATGTTAGTAGGTAAACGTCGTTCATTATTAGCTTATCTTTACAAAAAAGATATCAACCGTTACCGTGCGATCATTAAAGGTCTAGGTTTACGTGATATTATCAAATAAGCTTTAATACAAAGGTGTTAAGAAAGCCATCCAATTTTTGGATGGCTTTTTTTATTGTGTTTATCGTGCCCGAATTGTTATTGTATTTTTCGCGTCAGCATGGTCGTTTTCTGTTCGTCATGGCCTTTTGTAGTTGTTCAGGACTTTCTTAGGTTAGCGGACGACATTGGCCTATTTATCCCTTACTTCAGTTTCACTATTTAGTCTTTATTTAATCGCTTTTTCCTCGGAGCTTGCTCGCTATTTCTTCGCTTCCAACCGAAGAAGTACCGAACAAGCTCCGAACAAGTACCGAAGAAGCACCGAGGAATCTCCGAAAATGATAGCCATGTTTTATACTTGTCTTATATTGTTTTATACTACGCGACAGGCTAGATTCCTCGTTATAATTGATAAGCCTTTGGAAGCCTTTTTCGAGAAATAAGAGAACTTGAGAAGACTTCAATTGATTCATTGCTTGACAGATTAAGGCGGTTGCTGCCGTATTACGATGGTTTGATGATTTAGCCTGCTGTTAATTGCACTAATCTTAATATTTTAATTTACCTTTGTGCTGAAATCTAATGTATTTAAAATATTGGCATGCTGCCAACAAGATGAAAAGCATGTCGCAAACAAGATTAAATGAATTACAACGAAATTAAAACGACCATCGATATGGGTAATGGCACCCAGATCGAATTGTCTACAGGTAAATTGGCAAAACAGGCTGATGGGGCTGTAGTATTAAAACAAGGTGATACGATGTTGCTTGCAACAGTTGTTTCAGCTAAAGAAGCGAAATCTGGTGTTGATTTTTTACCCCTTTCTGTAGATTATCAAGAAAAATATGCGGCAACTGGCCGTATTCCAGGTGGTTTCTTACGTCGTGAGGCTAGATTGTCAGATTATGAGGTATTGATCTCACGTTTGGTAGATCGTGCATTACGTCCTTTGTTCCCTGAAAATTATCACGCAGATACACAAGTTGCAATCAGCTTGATCTCTGCAGATAAAGATATTATGCCTGATGCTTTAGCGGGCTTGGCTGCTTCTGCAGCTATTGCTGTTTCTGATATTCCTTTCAATGGACCGATTTCTGAAGTGCGTGTTGCGAAAATTGACGGTCAGTTGGTCATCAACCCAAAATTGTCTGAGCTTGAAAATGCAACTTTAGAGTTTATTGTTGCTGGTTCTGCACAAGATATCGGTATGGTTGAAGGTGAAGCGAAAGAGATTTCTGAAGCTGAAATGGTAGAAGCAATTGCTTTTGCTCATGAAGCGATCAAAAAACAAGTTGCTGCTCAAGTAGAACTGGCTAACTTAGTTGGTAAAACGGTTAAACGTGAGTATAACCATGAGCCTGAAAACCTTGAATTGAGAGATGCTATTTTTGCAGCTACTTACGATAAGGTTTACGCTATTGCAAAATCTGCTTCTGCAAAACATGACCGTTCTGAAAACTTCGCAAAAATCGCGGAAGAGTACAGAGCAACAATGCCAGAGGAATTGGATGATGATACCGCATTCTTATTTAAAAAATATTTCCACGATGTTCAGTATGATGCTGTTCGTAATCTTGTCTTAGATGAAGGAATTCGCTTAGATGGCCGTAACGTACGTACAGTTCGCCCAATCTGGTCAGAAATAGATTACTTGCCTGCTGCACACGGTTCAGCTGTATTCACACGTGGTGAAACACAATCATTGACTTCGGTTACTTTAGGTGCTAAAGACGATGAGCAAATGATCGATGGTGCTTTTATCAACGGTTATAACAAGTTTATTCTTCACTACAACTTCCCTGCATTCTCTACAGGTGAGGTAAGACCTAACAGAGGTCCAGGCCGTCGTGAAGTTGGTCACGGTAACTTAGCAATGCGTTCATTGAAACAGGTACTTCCTGCAGACAGTGAAAATCCATATACTATCCGTGTTGTTTCTGATATTCTGGAGTCAAATGGTTCTTCTTCTATGGCAACTGTATGTGCTGGTACATTAGCACTTTTGGATGCCGGTGTGAAATTGAAAGCGCCAGTTTCAGGTATTGCCATGGGATTGATTTCTGATGAGAAAACAGGTAAATATGCGATCTTATCGGATATCCTAGGTGATGAAGATCATTTAGGTGATATGGACTTTAAAGTAACGGGTACAGAAAAAGGTATCGTTGCTTGTCAAATGGACTTAAAAATCAATGGTTTGAAATGGGAAGTATTGACGCAAGCTTTGGATCAAGCAAAAGAAGCGCGTTTACACATCTTGGGTGAGATGAAGAAAACAATTTCTGCTCCTCGCGAAGATTACAAACCACATGCACCACGTATCGTTCAATTGTTGATCGATAAAGAATTTATTGGCGCTGTAATCGGACCAGGTGGTAAAATTATCCAAGAAATGCAACGTGAGACCGGTGCTACAATTTCGATCGAAGAAGTTGATAATAAAGGTGTTGTTCAAGTATTCGCAGATAATAAAGCGGCTATTGATGATGCAGTAGGTCGTATCAAAGCGATTGCTTCTAAACCAGAGATTGGTGAAACTTACGAAGGTAAAGTGAAATCAATTATGCCATTCGGTGCTTTCGTTGAAATCATGCCTGGTAAAGACGGTTTATTGCACATCTCTGAAATCGACTGGAAACGTCTTGAAACAATGGACGGTATCTTCAAAGAAGGTGATAAAGTAACGGTTAAATTGTTGGATATCGACAAACAAGGTAAAATGAAGCTTTCCCGTAAAGCTTTATTGCCTCGTCCGCCGAAAGAAGACAAACCAAAGCAGGATAAACCTGCTGGCGAAGCTCCTGTAGCTGGTGCTGGTCAAGAATAAGTTTATTCTTTAAATGATATGAAAAGCTCGCTTTACGCGGGCTTTTTTTATGGAAAATGCTGTTAGGAACTGTTTGCTGCCCGGCGGGATGTCAAACGAATTTTGGATTTTTTAAATGAGGAGACTGCTGTTAATCTATTCAAGCTGCACTATGCTAGTAAAAGATTTAGCGGCGATTATTGGCTTGATGTCGTTATGCTGAAATAGGGAGGAGTTAGGTTAATATGTAGATCAGAAAACAAATCAGGCTGTCAATTCGACAGCCTGATTTATTCTTTTATAACATGATAACACCTATAACATGATAACACCTTTTATCTTCGCTACTTCTTTGTAGAAGTAGATTACCTGATCGGCGTCTTTTACGTTCAAGTTTACCGTAATTGAAGTATACTTACCTGTTTTGGAATCCTTAAAATCAAACTGTGCACCTGTGTCATCAAATACGCTCTGGATCTGATTGAAGTGGTCCTGATCTTTTGGTAAGATAAATTTATACGTATAGTCCTTTGGAAATGTTTCTAAGTCTTCCAAACGCTCTTTAAAAGTTTCATAGAAGTCTTTTGGATTATCACCTCCATCAGGGATATCTTGTATATTGATGTTTTTGTAATCTGCCATGTTTTGTTTCTCCTTAAATATGTTATTAAGGTATTAACAAATATTAATCCAGTAATGTTTTACTGACAATTTTTCAGTTAATTATTGTCAATGCTTGAAGGCCAATCGGCTTTGTTTTTACCAAAGTTTTTGTGTGGCGTAGCACTCATCTCGATTTCCATCTGTCCACCTGCTAAAAGCTGCGCATGTGTAATGAACGTTTTGGCGTAAGGCTGGCCATTTAATTTGATTGATTTGATATATGGATTGGCTTTGCCTTGGTTTTTAACATCGATCGCTAACGTTTTGCCATTCGGTAGATTGATATTCGCATGTTGCATCATCGGCGAACCGAAGACATAAACACCACTCATTGCATTTAATGGATAGAAGCCCATTGCCGAGAATACATACCATGCGCTCATTTGTCCGACGTCATCATTTCCACATAGACCAGCTGGACTGTTTGTGTAAAACTCAGTCATCGCTTTACGGACTAAGGCTGCACCTTTCCAAGGTTGTCCCGCGTAAGCATACAAGTAGGGGATATGGTGATTTGGTTCGTTACCTTGCGCATATTGGCCGATTAGTCCTGAAATATCCGGTGAAGCTTCACCACCAAGATCCGATGACATGGTCGTAAAATAATCCAGTTTTTTCAAAAATTTCTCCTCGCCACCGAAAAGATTGATCAGCCCTTTGACATCTTGGGGTACTAACCAGGTGTATTGCCATGCATTACCTTCGCAATAGTCATTCTCGCGGTGTTTGGCCATGAGGGGGTCGAAAGGTCTGCGGAACTCGCCATTGGCTTTTTTACCGACGAAATGACCTACCTCTTTGTCAAAATATTGCTCGTATAGTTTGTAGCGTTTTTTGAAATAAGCAGCGTCTTCTGTTTTACCCAGTTTTTCGGCAATTTTATAAGCACCAAAGTCAGCAATCGCATACTCTAATGCCCATGCTACAGACTCATTAGGCATGCTGTCGATAGGAATGTAAGTCAGTTCACGCGCATATTTCAGACCGTGATCATTACCCATGGCCGTGGTCTTAACAGCTTCCCACATCAAAGGATAATCTTTCTCGTCAATAATTCCTTTTAAGAAGGCGTCAGCAATCACTGGAATTGCAGGTAATCCAACCATTGTATTGGTTTCATTGCCTTGTAAGTGCCACATGGGTAATTTACCTTGTTGTTGATAGATCGCCAACATGGTTTTGATAAAATCCTGGTTGATTTTACGGTCCTCCAAGATCGTCATCAAAGGATGAAGACCACGGTAAGTATCCCAAAGCGAAAATACCGTATGGTTGACAAAATCCTGTTTTTCATATACTTGTTTGTCAGTTCCTAAATAATCGCCATTTGCATCGTTGAAGATGGTAGGAGCGAAGTAGGTGTGGTATAATGCCGTATAGAAGATTGTCTTCGTATCTTTGTCGGCTTCAAATTGAATCTTATTTAAGGTTTTGTTCCAACGTTGATCGGCGTCTTGCTTTACTTTTTCAAAATTCCAGCCTGGAATCTCGGCGTTGATGTTGTTCAGCGCATTGGTCGAGCTTACCGGAGAAATACCGACTTTGAGTTCGATGGTTTTATTTTTAACAGCATCAAAGAATAAAGCCGCTTTGATTGCCTGTCCTTTGAATGTTGTTTGGCCTAATTTTTCTTCTTTACCTTCGAAAAATCTTACTTTTTGTATCGGTTGGGAAGTTCTGATGGCAAAATACAATTTTTGGTCAGTCGCCCATCCTGTTGAAAAGCGGTAACCAACAAAGGTCGAATCGTTCACCTGTTTGATGTAGGTGTCTGTCGGTTTATCCCAATTGATATGGTAACCTAAATCGACCAAAATATGTGCATTGTCTGTTTTTTCATAGCGATATTGATGATAACCAACACGTTCGGTGGCTGTCAGTTTGGCCTGCACCTGATAGTCATCTAAATAAGCGCTATAGAATCCCGGTTTTGCTACCTCATTTTCTTTTTTGAAGGAAGAGCCATAACCTGTATTCATTTTGTTGAATTCTGCGGGCGTTAATTGTAATTTTCCGTTAGCAGGAACGATCATAAGGTCGTTGAGGTCACCGATACCTGTTCCGCTCAGGTGGGTATGGGTAAAACCTAAAATTTCCTGGCTTTTGTAATTGTATCCACTGCACCAATCCCATCCGTTGAACTTGTCCCAAATCTGTGGAATTTGAGTAGGCCCCAATTGCACCGCACCTAAAGGTACATTCGCACCAACAAAGACGTGGCCATGATCCGCGGACCCAATAAAGGGGTTGACATATTGTGTAAGATTTTGCTGGGCTTGCGCACAAAATGGTAAAATTAGTGTGCCCAACACTGTTTTGAGTAGTTTATTTCCTGTCATAGGTTTTGTTCGGGTATTTGAAAACTGCTTAAAATTAGTAAATAAAACCTTTTAGCGCAATTTTATTATTATTTTAGTAAATTGTCGTTAAATTTTTTACTTTAGTAATCTTCGTAATAAAAAACTTAACAAACCTACTACTACTACATGAAGAAACGTATTCTGATCAGTGATATCGCAAAGGCCTTGGGGATTTCTGTAACTACTGTGTCCTTTATTTTAAATGATAAGGCAAAAGAAAAGCGTATTAGTGAGGCTTTGACTAAGCGGGTTTTGGACTATGTCAAAAAGGTCGGCTATAAGCCCAATGAGTTGGCAAAAAGTCTCCGCACAGGGAAGACGAAGATTCTAGGTTTGATTATCGAAGATATTTCCAATCCTTTTTTTGGGAATATAGCACGCCTGATCGAAAGTAAGGTCTATGAGCAGGGCTATCGTATTATTTATTGTAGTACCAACAATGATGTAGAAAAAGCGAAGGAGTTGATCCAGATGTTTTACGATCGGCAGGTGGATGGTTTTATTATTACACCTTCCGATGGTTTGGAAGATACCGTAAAGCAGTTACAGCAGAATAATATCCCGGTTGTGCTCTTCGACCGATATTTTCCGGGGCTTGAAACAGACTATGTTGGGGCCGACAATTTTCAGGGGGCCTTTGATGCAAGTAACCATTTGTGTCAACAAGGTTATAGACGTATCGGATTTGTATCGCTCTACTCGGATCAAACTCAAATGAAAGAGCGTTCAGATGGCTATATGAAAGCTATGGATAATAATAAGCAGCAAAGTTTTATCCAGAAGATCCAAATGGATGCTTCGGATGAGGAGGCGATGGAATCTTTGCGGGAGTTCATCTGTGAAAACAGGCTGGATGCTGTTTTGTTCTCCACTAACTATTTGGCGATTTCGGGCTTGAAGGCCGCTAAAAAGTTCAACTTTACGATGCCAGCAGTCATTGCTTTTGACGACCATACAGTTTTTAAGTTGGTAGAACCTGCTATCACAGTTGTTTCGCAGCCGATCAAGGACATTGCTGAGAACCTGATTAATATTTTGTTGCTTCGTCTTCAGGGTAAAATAAAAGCAACACGTAGAATGGTGTTGCCTTGTGAACTGAAAGTTCGTGAGTCGACTAAAGTGAAAGTTACTTCGTAGTATCGGCTACAAATTTCATTGAAATAGAATTAACGCAGTGACGCGTGTTTTTTGTCGTAAAGCCTTCTCCGAGGAATACATGGCCTAAATGCGCGCCACATGTGCTACAAAGGATTTCAGTGCGGCGACCATCGGCATCGGTGATCCTTGTAATTGCTCCAGGAATCTCATCATCAAAACTTGGCCAGCCACAGCCAGATTCAAATTTCGACTCCGAACGGTATAGCGGGCTGTCACAACGGCGGCAGATATACGTTCCTTTGAGCTTATTGTCTAAAAGTTCACCCGTAAAAGGCCGCTCAGTTCCCTTGTGTATAATAATGTATTCCTCTTCTTTACTTAGCGGGTTGTATTTTTTGTTTGTTTCCATGGCTGTCGTATGTTAGTCGTTGATTTTGACAGGAGCGGTCGACTGGGATCAATCTATTCCTTTATATAAAAGAGCATCTCTATAAAAGTAGTATCATCCAGATTCTTTCATTTTCAGTCTGGGAATTGATCCTGGCCCAGTCTCCATTCATCTTGATAAAGTTACGGAAATTAAGTCGAAAAAAAACCTTTTGTGTCTTCTGCGATCTGTTATTTTGAATATTTTAAATTGTCATGGAATTGTCTTATATTTGGGTAGCTATTCAAATGAAAAGTTGTAGTGATGGAACCACTTTAATAGCGTAATGTTGTTTTTATCCTTGTTTAAACGCATTTGTTTAGAATGATTATAAATTGATATTAAAGGTCACAAAATTGTCAGCGATTTGTTAATAAATCATACTTTTGTGGCATTGTTAGGGGGGTAGTGGCTCCTTTAACCATGGGAGTTAATTTTTTACATTCACAAATAAATAGTATAAAGTGCTAAATATGAGAACTATCTCATCCGTTTTGGGAAGCCTTGCGAGGGTGGTGTCAACGAGTTTGATGCTATTATTTGCCGTTACGACGTTGCATGCGCAAGATGTCAAGGAAGGTGAAAAAATCTTCAAATCTAAGTGTACATCCTGTCACGCCATTGACAGAAAAGTGGTTGGTCCTGCTTTAAAGGGGATTCCAGAGACGAAAGACGAAGCTTGGTTAATCAAGTGGATCAAGAACTCTCAGGCTTTAATTGCGTCTGGCGATGCTGATGCAGTTAAAATCTTCGAAGAGAACAACAAGCTTGTGATGACTTCTTTTACTGATTTATCTGACGATCAGATCAAGTCGGTATTAGCGTATATCACCGATGCTTCTAAGGAGAAACCGAAAGAGGCTGCTGCTGGTGGTGCTGGCGCTAAAGATGATAACGCGTCTATGTTCATGATTTTGGGCTTGATCGCAGTTGTTGTTTTGGCTGTAGTGGTTATCGTGGTGTTGAATCGTGTGATCCGTACCTTAGAAAATGTAATTGCTAAAAACCAAGAAGCTATTGCTGCGCAACAAGAGCCAGAAGATAGCCAACGTTTTGTGAAGTTTGCGAAAGCATTCGTTAAAAACAAAAAGTTGGTTGGCTTTACAGTCTTGATGTTAGTTGCATTATTAGCTGTAGGTGGTTGGAAGACCATGTGGAACGTTGGTGTTCACCAAGGCTATCAGCCGGTTCAACCAATTAAGTTCTCGCACCAAATCCACGCGGGTGTTAACAAAATTGAGTGTCAATACTGTCACGGTGGAGCATTTAAATCTAAAAATGCGTCTATTCCATCGGCTAACGTATGTATGAACTGTCACAATACAATCACTGCTTCAGAGCATTATGATGGTGAGATTTCTCCGGAAATTGCTAAAATCTATCGTGCATTGGATTGGAATCCTGATACGCGTACTTACGGTAACAATCCGAAACCAATTCAATGGGTTCGTATCCACAACTTACCTGACTTTGCTTACTTCAACCACTCACAACACGTTGTGGTAGCTGGTGTTGAGTGTCAAACTTGTCACGGTCCAATCCAAAATATGGAAGAAGTATACCAATACTCTCCATTGACGATGAAATGGTGTGTTGATTGTCACAAAAAGACAGATATCAAATCGGATAACAAATACTATGAAGATTTGATCAAAGCACACGAAAGAATTAAGAAAGGTGAGAAAATGACTGCAGCCATGATCGGTGGTCTTGAGTGTGGTAAGTGTCACTATTAATAATTATTTGAAATACGCAATCTTATATACAGCTTAAATGGATAGCAATAAAAAATATTGGAAAGGTTTGGAAGAGTTAAATCAAACTCCTGCTTTCGTTGAAGGAAGCAAGGGTGAGTTTGCCGAATCTATTCCTGTAGAAGATGTATTAAACGAAGCTGGCTTGAGTACTAAAACTCCTCGCCGTGACTTCTTGAAAGCATTAGGATTTGGTTTGGGTGCTGTTTCTTTAGCGGCTTGTAACCGTACTCCTGTGCATAAGGCAGTTCCTTATTTGATTAAACCTGAAGAGGTAACTCCAGGTATCCCTAACTATTATGCTTCGACGTTCAACGGTCAAAGTATCTTGGTTAAAACGCGCGAAGGTCGTCCGATCAATGTTGAGCCTAACCCGAATGCAATTGGTTTGAACCAAGGTTTGGATTCAACGACTGCTGCTTCTGTATTGGATTTATACGATGAGTCCAAATTGAAACAGGCACAATTGAAAGGTCAAGATGTAGAGTGGTCTAAATTGGATGGGGAAGTTGTTAAAGCTTTGAATGCAGCAGCATCTTCTGGTAAACAAATTACGATCGTTTCTAACACCGTAAACAGTCCTTCAACGTTGGCGGCTATCGCTGCTTTCGCAACGAAATTCCCAACAGTTAACCATGTACAATACGATGCTGTATCTTACAGCGGTATTATTGAGGCGAATAAAGCTTCATTTGGGAAAGCTGTTGTCCCTTCATACAATTTTGAAAAGGCAAATGTGATTGTTTCCGTTGCAGCTGATTTCTTAGGAACTTGGTTAGCAGGTGAGGAGCATACACAACAATACGCTAAAAACCGTGATTATAAATCGTTGAAAAACGGAAAAATGTCACGTCACGTGCAATTTGAGTCTGGTCTTTCGATGACTGGTACAAATGCGGATGCTCGTATCGCCATCAAACCTTCGGAAGAAGGAGCTACATTGGTTGCTTTATATAATGCAATCACTGGTCAGTCTTTGGCTGGTGCCACTGCAAACAAAAAAGCACAAAAAGGTGTCGCTCTAGCAGCGAAAGAATTGGTGAACAGCAAAGGCGCAGCAGTTGTTGTTGCTGGTTCTAACGATGTCAATGTACAGGTATTGGTCAATGCAATTAACGTTGCATTAGGCGCGTACGGTACAATCATCGATTTGGATAACTATTCTAAACAATACCAAGGTTCAGATTCTTCGTTCCAAGCTTTCTTAGCAGCTGCGAAATCAGGTCAAGTTGGTGTTGCGTTCTTCTTGAATAGCAACCCGGTGTATGATTACTTCAAAGCAGAAGATGTAAAAGCAGCGTTGAAACAAGTTCCTTTCACCTTATCGTTTTCGCAACGTGCGGATGAAACAGCTTCTGAATTGACAGCGATCGCTCCAGCAAGTACATTCTTGGAGTCTTGGGGTGATGCGAATCCAAAAGAAGGTTTGTTCTCGATCGTTCAACCAACAATTAATCCTGTTTTCAAAACACGTCAAGTTGAACAAAGCTTGTTGACTTGGGCAGGAAATGATACCGATATGTACAACTTCGTTAAGAACTTGTGGTCTACACAAATCTTAGCAGGTTCTACGAAAAACTGGGATGCTGTATTGCAAACTGGTTTTGAATATAAAGGTGCTAAAGCGGCAACAGCTCCTGCATTTACAGGAAATGCTGCAGCGGCAGCTTCAGCAATTGAGGCATCAAGCAAAGCGATTACCGGTGAGTTTGAATTGAAACTTTATGAGCCTGCTGGTCTTCGTGACGGTCGTTACGCGAACAACGCTTATTTACAAGAACTGCCTGACCCTGTTTCTAAAGTAACTTGGGATAACTACGCTGCTCTTAACCCGAAAGATGCTGAGAAATTAGGATTGGGTGAAGACGGTAAAGTGACTTTAAAAGCAAATGGTGTTGAATTGGAATTGCCAGTTGTACAACAACCAGGTCAAGCACAAGGAACAGTTTCAGTTGCTGTAGGTTACGGCCGTACAAAAGTTGGTAAAGCAGGTAATGAAGTTGGTAAAAACGCATTCCCTTTTGCTTCTATCATCAATGGTACAGTACAAGGTGTTGCTAAAGCAACTGTAGCGAAAGCGTCTGGTACTTACCAATTGGCACAAACACAGACACACCACACGATCGAAGGTCGTAACGTTATTCGTGAAACGACATTTGCGAAATATCTGAAAGATCCTAACTCTGAGGCAGGCCGCTTTACGGATAATCACAAAACATACGATTTGTGGAACAAATATGAGCAACCTGGTCACAAATGGGTGATGGCGATCGACTTGAACGCATGTACAGGGTGTGGTGCTTGTATCGTTGCTTGTAACGTTGAAAATAATATTCCTGTTGTAGGTCGTGATGAGGTTCGTCGTCGTCGTGAAATGCACTGGTTACGTATTGACCGTTACTATACAATCGAAGGAAAAGATCAAGATCTTACAAAAGAGAAAGAAATTGCGAGAGCTTCGGCTGATTTGGATTTCGAAGATATCACTGTTGTTCACCAACCGATGTTGTGTCAACACTGTGGTCACGCACCTTGTGAAACGGTTTGTCCGGTATTGGCAACAGTACACTCTTCAGAAGGTTTGAACCATATGGCATATAACCGTTGTTTTGGTACACGTTACTGTGCGAACAACTGTCCTTTCAAAGTTCGTCGTTTCAACTGGTTTGCATACTGGAATGATTCACGTTTTGACAACTACTTGAACAATGAGTTCACACAATTGGTATTGAATCCAGATGTTGTTACTCGTTCACGTGGGGTAATGGAGAAATGTTCAATGTGTATCCAACGTATTCAAGCAGGTAAATTACAAGCTAAGATTCAAAATCGCAAAGTTAAAGATGGCGATATCCAAATGGCTTGTCAACAAGCATGTTCTGCAAATGCAATTATCTTTGGTGATGCAAATGATCCAGAATCAGAAGTATCTAAAGCATTACGCAACGAGCGTGTTTATTACGTACTTGAGGAAATCAATGTTCAACCGGGTATCGGTTATATGACAAAAGTTAGAAACACTTTTGAGGCGTAATCTTGTACAATATTTGAAATAAAAATACTATGTCATCGCATAACGAATCAATATTAAGAGAACCATTAATGACCGGTAAGGACATTACGTATGCAAAAATTACGGATGATATCTTACTACCGGTTGAAAATAAACCGAATAAAGCATGGTGGATTGGTTTTACCGTTGCTGTATTAGGTGCTTTATTATGGGTAGTTAGCGTTAGTTATACCTTTTGGACAGGTATCGGCGCTTGGGGTCTGAATAAAACTGTAGGCTGGGCTTGGGATATCACCGACTTCGTATGGTGGGTAGGTATCGGTCACGCGGGTACGTTGATTTCAGCTGTATTATTAATCTTCCGCCAGAACTGGCGTAATTCAATCAACCGTTCTGCAGAGGCGATGACGATCTTTGCGGTAATCTGTGCGGCTACATACGTTGTAGCTCACATGGGTCGTCCTTGGTTGGCTTATTGGATTTTCCCACTTCCAAATCAATTTGGATCACTTTGGGTAAACTTCAACTCTCCTTTGGTATGGGATGCGTTTGCGATCTCAACTTACTTTACAGTATCCTTGGTATTCTGGTACTGTGGTTTGTTGCCGGATATTGCAACAATTCGTGACCGTGCTACTGGATTAAAACAAAAAATCTATTCTGTATTATCATTCGGATGGAATGGTTCAGTTAAGACTTGGCAACGTTTTGAAATCGTGTCATTGATCTTGGCAGGTATCTCTACGCCGCTTGTACTTTCTGTACACACGATCGTATCCATGGACTTTGCCACTTCGGTTATCCCTGGATGGCATACAACGATCTTCCCTCCATACTTCGTGGCGGGTGCGATCTTCTCTGGTTTCGCGATGGTACAGACGTTATTGTTGATCTTACGTAAAGTAATGAACTTTGAGAACTACATCACGATGTTCCACATTGAGTCGATGAATATTATCATCATGACAACTGGTTCTATCGTGGGTGTGGCTTACTTGACTGAGTTGTTTATCGCCATGTACTCTCGTTCAGAATACGAAATGTATGCTTTCGAGAACCGTATGTTGGGTCCATACGCTTGGGCTTACTGGTCAATGATGACTTGTAACGTAATTTCTCCACAGTTATTCTGGTTCAAAAAAATCCGTACAAGTATTCCTATCTCATGGATCTTATCGATTGTTGTAAACATCGGTATGTGGTTTGAGCGTTTTGTAATTATCGTGACTTCATTGCACCGTGATTACTTGCCTTCATCTTGGGCAATGTTCTACCCAACTTGGACAGACGTAGGTATCTTTGTAGGTTCAATCGGATTATTCTTTACATTATTCTTGTTGTTCTTACGTTTCTTACCAGGTATCGCTATCGCCGAAGTGAAATTGTTGTTGAAATCATCTTCATTACAACATAAAACTAAATTGGCTCAAGAAGGCGCATTCCCTGAGGAACAAGTGAAGTACTTCCAGGAGTCATTAGAGAAATATGATTCAGTGACAGAAGAAGAGATTAAAGAATTATCAGTTAGAAAATAATCAGCAATGAACAATACAAAATATATATTAGGTAGTTTTGCGGATCCCGATGAAATGATGCATGGGATCGACAAATTGCAAGCAAACAATATAAGTATTTACGACTGCTTTACTCCGATGCCTATTCACGGCATCGAAGCAAAGCTGGGTGTGAAACCTTCTCGCTTGCCTATCGCAGCATTTTGCTTTGGAGCATTAGGAACGACATTAGGTTTTAGTTTGTTGTATTATACAATGGCATATGATTGGCCGATGAATATCGGTGGTAAACCATCTTTTGGTATGCCAAACTTTGTTCCAGTTACATTTGAGGTTACCATCTTATTGTGTGCCTTGGGTATGGTTGCCACGTTTTTCTTCCGTAACCACTTATTTCCGGGACGTGCACCTCGTGTAATGGACTTGAGAGCAACAGATGATCGTTTCATCCTTGCAGTAGATGCCAAAGAAAATACAGATCACGCTTTGATCGATAGCTTATTGAAAGAAGCTGGAGCTGTTGAAGTTAAGTACAATTATAGAAAATATGTTAGCTATGAATAAGAAGAATTTACTTGGAACGCTATGCGCAGCTGTGGCATTGACAGCACTTGTTTCTTCTTGTGGTGACAAAACAACTCGTAGTACAGGTTTAGAGTTTTCTCGTAACATGTACGATCCGCTTGCTTTCAATCCGGATCAACCTAATGCGAATTTTGCTGATGGAAAAACAGCACAAACACCTCCTAAAGGTACAGATCCAATTGGTTTCACTCGTTTTGAATACGCCAATACATTAGAGGATTATGAACGTGCAGGAAGAGAAGTAAAAAGTCCTTTGGTCGTAAATGCCGAAAATCTTGAAAAAGGTAAAGCTTTGTTCACCACTTACTGCTCGATATGTCATGGAGTAGAAGGTAAAGGTGATGGTCCTATCACAAAAGACCGTAGCGTGACTGATTCAAGAGGTACTCGTCAATTAGAGAACTTTCCTCCGCCACCATCTTATCACAGAACAGATGCGGCGAGCTCTTCACGGGGTGGTTTGATGGCTGACTTGACTGATGGTAAAATTTACCATACAATTTATTACGGACACAACTCCATGGGATCACATGCATCTCAATTGTCTCCAGAGGAGCGATGGAAAGTTGTTATGTATGTTCACGAATTACAAAAGAAATAATCTAACATCAGATATATAAATGGGAACTCACAGTCATCATCACGATTATAATTTCAACGAGCGATACGAGTTTGCTGGCAAAGCTAAAATGTTCAGTATTGTCGCTGTTGTACTAGGCGTAGCTGCTGTAGCTTTCGGGTTGCTTTCGGGCGATCACGTTACTGTAGAGCGTACTTATGCCAACTTGTTATTGATGGGTTATTACTTTACATGTGTATGCGCAGCTGGAACATTCTTTGTTGCCTTGCAATATGTAACACAATCTGCATGGTCTGCAGGTTTGGTACGTATACCTCAGGCTATGGCGAGTGTTTTACCAATTGCATCATTAGTTTTATTAGTTATTGTAGGTTTAGGTTTAACCACGCATAACTTATATCACCACTGGAATGCAGATGGTATCACTGATCCGCATAGTACAAATTTTGACCCTATTATCGCAGGTAAATCTGCTTATTTAAATGTTCCATTCTTCTTGATCCGTCAGGTGGTATTTTTGGGAACATATAGCATTTTTGCTGTTATTTTTGCGAAACTTTCTTATAAAGAAGATTTGGAAGGCGGATTGGCTTCTTATAAAAAGTCATTCAAATTGTCGGCAATCTTCTTAGTTATCTTCGGTTTTACTACACCTATCTGGTCTTTCGATACAGTAATGTCTTTAGAAGCACACTGGTTTTCAACGATGTTCGGTTGGTATAACTTTGCAGCAATGTGGGTTAGCGGTATTTCATGTATCACGATCATCGTTGTTGTATTGAAGAAAGCTGGTTATATGAACTGGGTAAACGAAAATCATTTACACGATTTGGGTAAATTGATGTTCGGTTTCTCGATCTTCTGGACTTACGTTTGGTTTGCACAATTCATGTTGATTTGGTATTCAAACATGCCGGAGGAAACAGTTTATTTCTACAAACGTTGGGAACCTGAATACAAACCTTGGTTTTGGTTGAGTATTATCATTAACTTTGTGGCACCATTGTTACTATTAGTGGATCGCGATGCTAAACGTAAACAAAATGTAATGTTGTTCGTAGCGATTCTATTATTGGCTGGTCACTGGCTAGATTATTATATCATGATCATGCCTGGTACTGTTGCTGAACATAGAGGATTTGGTATCATTGAAATCGGAACTGCACTTGGTTTCTTAGGTTTGTTCATCTTCTTAGTGATGAGTAAATTGAGTAAACAAGCATTGGTGCCTAAAAATCATCCTTTCTTGGATGAGAGTTTGCATCACCAGATATAGTTTCACTTTTAAAGGAAGGTTACGTAAAAACGTTATAAAAGAAATGAGCTTTAAATTAAATAATAGATTCAAATCCATCTCGGGTTTTGTGCTTGCACTAGGATTGCTTTTTGCGACTCCTATCCTAGCAAGTCAACAAGATACAGTAGCATCTGATTCTGCTAAAGCGGCAACTACAGCAGTAGCTGCCCCTGCAGCAACGGATTCGGTTGC
The DNA here is from genome assembly GCF_002494055.1 of Sphingobacterium sp. UBA7038. Taxonomy (NCBI): domain Bacteria; kingdom Pseudomonadati; phylum Bacteroidota; class Sphingobacteriia; order Sphingobacteriales; family Sphingobacteriaceae; genus Sphingobacterium; species Sphingobacterium sp. UBA7038. The sequence continues at coordinate 218,048 of NZ_DLAV01000008.1, read as the reverse complement.
AAAAGATACAACAGCGGCAGCAGGTACTGCTGCTGTTGGATCTGCTAGTTCTTCTACAGAAGCTAGTGCTGCTGCTCCTGCTGTTGAAGAAGTGAAGCAAATAGACCCTCAGGTTTATAAAAACTTCACATATTATGTCTTGTTATTCTTGGTTATATGTACAGTTGTTGCCGTTATCGGTAAAGTACTTTCGATCTATGAATTGACAAGAAAGATGAACGGTAAATACAATCCGTTTGCGAATAACACATTTCAATCGGCATTGTTATTCATTTTCTTGGTTGTATTCCTTTATGGTGTATATTGGTCATATGTACACTGGGGAGCTGCTTATTGGAGATCGGCAGTAACTGAGCACGGTGAGCGTATTGATACGATGTTTATCATTACGACAGCAATTACAACATTTGTATTGGTTATCACACACATCTTGTTGATGACATTTACATTCTTGTACCGCATGCGTGCAAAACGTCAGGCTTATTATTATCCTCATAACAATGCAATCGAGAAATTGTGGACAATTGTTCCAGCTGTTGTTTTGACAGTATTGGTATTGTTCGGTTTCTTTACATGGAGATCGATCACAAATATTCCTGAAGATCTTCAAAAATCAGCATTACAAGTTGAGGTATTAGGCGAGCAATTCCAATGGAATGTCCGTTATGCTGGTTCAGATGGGATTATTGGTAAACGTAATTATAAAATGACGACACCAACCAACCCTTACGGTATTGACTTTAATGATAAAAATTCCTGGGATGATATTCAGGGATCTGAAATTTGGTTGCCTGTAAACAAACCTGTTCGTTTCCATATCGTTTCAAAAGATATTATTCACTCTTTCTATATTCCTGATTTCCGTGTTCAAATCAATGCGGTACCAGGGATGACCAACTATTTCCAATTCACACCTACTGTAACAACAGAAGAAATGCGTGATCGTTTGGGTGATTATAACTATGACTTCGTGATGTTGTGTAACAAGATCTGTGGATCTGGTCACTACAACATGCAAAAGAAAGTGGTTGTCGTAACTGAAGAGAAATATAAAGAGTGGTTAGCTAAACAAAATAAATATTTTACTGAGGATTTGCAAAAAGAGTTCAGTGGTAAAACAGCTAACGTGAAAAAGGATAGCGTACAAGTTACAGCATCTTTGAACTAATTAAGAATTTTTGAATATAAAATCGAATATGTCAAGTACAGTAATATCGCATAGCGCTGAACATCACGATTCGCACGGCCATCATCATGAGGAGTCGTTCATCAGAAAGTATATCTTCTCGGGTGACCACAAGATGATTGCTAAGCAATTCTTGATCACTGGTATCATCATGGCAGTTTTTGCGATGCTTTTATCAGTATTATTCCGTATCCAATTAGCATGGCCGGATAAAGAGTTCCCTATATTAGAAGTATTCTTAGGTAAATGGGCTGAAGGCGGTCGTATAAAACCGGAGTTTTTCCTTTCCTTGGTAACCATTCACGGTACCGTTATGGTATTCTTCGTGTTAACGGCTGGTCTATCGGGTACTTTTAGTAACTTATTGATTCCATATCAAATCGGAGCACGCGATATGGCATCTCCTTTTATGAACATGTTGTCTTACTGGTTGTTCTTTGTAGCATCAGTTATTATGGTTGCATCGTTCTTCGTAGAAAGTGGACCTGCTTCTGCTNNTGGTTGGACGATCCCCCCGCCACTATCGGCTGTTCCTACTGCAATCGCAGGATCTGCAACAGGTATGACTTTATGGTTGGTGAGTATGGTTCTATTTGTAGCTTCACAGTTGATCGGTGGTATTAACTATGTAAGTACAATTTTGAACATGCGCACAAAAGGAATGGACTTATGGAAAATGCCTTTGACAATCTGGGCGTTCTTCTTAACTGCTATCGTAGGTATGTTGTCATTCCCAGTATTGGTTTCGGCGGTTGTTCTTCTGATTTTTGACCGTGCTGCTGGTACGTCATTCTATTTGTCGGATCTTGTTGTTCAAGGACAAATTTTACCGAACGAAGGTGGTTCACCAATTTTGTTCCAACACTTGTTCTGGTTCTTAGGTCACCCTGAGGTATATATCGTTGTTATGCCGGCTTTAGGTTTAACTTCTGAGGTTATTGCAACCAACTCACGTAAACCAATCTTTGGTTACCATGCGATGGTTTATTCGTTGATCGGTATTACCGTGTTATCGTTTATCGTATGGGGTCACCACATGTTTGTAACAGGTATGAACCCGTTCTTGGGTGGTGTATTTATGATTACAACATTGATTATCGCGGTTCCTTCAGCGGTAAAAGCGTTTAACTATCTTGCAACGTTGTGGAAAGGTAATATCCGTTTCACTCCGGCGATGATGTTTGCTATCGGTTTGGTATCGTTCTTTATCTCTGGTGGTTTGACAGGATTGTTCCTAGGTAATGCGGCATTAGATATCAACTTACACGATACGTATTTTGTTGTTGCCCACTTCCACTTGGTAATGGGATCGGCGTCAATCTTCGGTATGCTTTGTGGTGTTTACCACTGGTATCCTAAGATGTTCGGTCGTATGATGAACACAAAATTAGGTTATTTACACTTCTGGTTGACTTTCGTTGGTGCTTACATGGTATTCTTCCCAATGCACTTTATGGGTATCGATGGTGTGCCTCGCCGTTACTATGCATTTACACACTTTGATTTCATGGCAAAATGGGTTTCTGTCAACCAATTGGTAACTTGGGCTGCGATTGTGGCTGCTTTAGGTCAGGTAGCTTTCCTGTGGAACTTCTTTACATCGATTTTCTTCGGTAAAAAAGCCCCACAAAACCCTTGGCAGTCAAACACATTGGAATGGACTACTCCGGTAGAGCATATCCATGGTAACTGGCCAGGAGAAATTCCAACTGTACACCGTTGGCCTTACGATTACAGTAAGCCAGGTCATGGTGAGGATTTTATTCCTCAAAGTGTTCCTTTCTCTGAAACAATGAGCTCTAATTTGCCTCATGATTTCGAAGGAGACGAGGAAGCTGAGCGTATCCAGGCAGAATGGAATGCTCAAAATGGTAGAAAAGACTAATAAAATCTTATAAAATAGAGTAGGGATTCCTACTCTATTTTATAGAAGTTTGTATTTTAAGAGGTAGGGGTAGTATTATGTTTCCAGCAGCTGAGAAGCGATTTATAAAGACCAATTTTATAACGATCATTGTGTTGTTTTTGGTCATTATTGCTGGCGGAGTTGTTCGGAGTACAGGGTCAGGAATGGGATGCCCAGATTGGCCAAGATGTTTTAACCGTATTATTCCTCCAACAGATATCTCCCAATTACCGCAAGGATATGAACAGCATTATAGTGAAGGAAGGGCAAAGAAGAACGAACGTTTCGCGAAAATTGTAGAATTTTTCGGCGATAAAGAAATGGCTTACAAGCTCCGTACTGATAAGAGTATTTTGCAGCATGAAGAGTTTAATGTTGCGAAAACCTGGACGGAATATATCAATCGGTTGGTAGGCGTTGTTTCCGGATTCTGTTTGTTATTTACAGCTATTTATTCTTTCACCTATTTAAAATCAAAAAGCTCGATCGTTGTTTGGTCAGTGATTAATCTTTTTGTTGTCGTACTTCAGGCCTGGTTGGGATCGATCGTTGTATCGACAAATCTGATGCCCTGGATTATTACGGTACATATGCTCTTAGCCATTGTAATTGTTTGTATTAGTATTTATACATATTTCAAAGCAGTTACTTTGCGAAACAAGACCTTACTGGTCAATCGTTCTTTGGGTATATTAAAAGGACTTGCTATTGCTTCAATTTTATTGATGCTAACACAGGTAATTGTCGGAACGGGAGTTCGCGAGGAGGTTGATTTATTAACCGGTTCAACGATAGCCCGGACTGATTTTATAACAACTATTGGCCAACAGTTTGAGTTACATCGCTGGTTGGCATATTGTTCTTTGATTTTAGTTATTGTATTATTCTTTTTGGTCCGCACGAGTTTTAATACGGGGTCTAAGCAATATAAATTTGCTTTAATCGCATTGATTCTAGTGGGTATCCAAATGCTATCAGGATTTATCTTAGCTCGATTTGCAATACCTGCATTTGCACAAACAACGCATTTGGTGGTAGCTACGCTGTTATTTGGCGCGCAGTTCTACCTGTTGTTATTGTTAAACAAGCAAAGGCACTAATCTTGGCATTCGGGATGTTTATGTTTAAAAGTACGTGTTTAATTACACTGATAGTAGGAGGTCTCTTTTAGTTATGAAAGAATTTATTTCAGATTTCAAAAAGCTTGTTAAGTTGAGACTTACGTTGACGGTTGTATTTTCTGCGTCAATTGCTTTTCTGATAGGATCAAAACAACAGGGTGATATATTCTGGTTCAATTGGTTATTGTTGACTATAGGTGGTTTTCTGGTGACAGGTTCTGCTAATGGTTTTAATGAGATCATTGAAAAGGATTTGGATAAACTGATGAAACGTACGGAGGACAGACCGTTGCCATCAGGCCGCATGACAACAGGACAAGCTTTGGTATTAAGTGTCTTTATGGGCATCTTAGGAACCTTGGTGCTTGTTCGCTTAAACTTTGTCGCTGGTCTGCTGTCGGTTTTCTGTATTCTTCTTTACGCATTTATCTATACACCATTAAAAAGAAAATCACCAATAGCAGTGTTTGTCGGCGCGTTTCCGGGTGCATTTCCGCCATTAATTGGATATTATGCAGCCTTTTCGCAAGACGATTTAGCCTACTATAGTGGACATAATGAAGCGGCAATTATTATTATTCCCTTTGTGTTGTTTGCTATTCAATTTTTATGGCAGTTTCCGCATTTCTGGGCAATTGCTTGGGTTGTGGATGATGACTATAAATTAGCGGGTTTTCGCTTATTGCCGACGACAAAACGTGATAAGATATCGGCTTTTATGGTATTCATTTCAGGTTTGTTTATGATACCTGCAGGTTTTATACCGTATCATTTTGGCTTTGGTGGAATTTGGTTTACGATTGTATCTGTGGTCGGAGGAATAATGTTTGGTTATTACGGTTATTTGCTGTTTAAGAATTGTGATATTCCTTCAGCAAAGAAAGTGATGTTTACCTCATTTATCTATTTGCCTGTGACACAACTCGTATTATTGCTTAACTTTATTCCGTTGAAATAATGTTAGATATACAAGCACAAACTGACGAGAAGTTAGTACAGAGAAAAGCCCAAAAGTTCAACCTATGGTTGGGTATGTTGGGGATGTTCATGATGTTTGCGGCGTTATCCAGTGGTTTCATTGTATATACAGCGAGCGGTGTGGACAAAGGGATTAAGACCCTATTGCCAAATGCACTTTTATATAGTACCTTGGTGATTGTGGTTAGTAGTCTAACGATGTTTTTAGCCCATAGAGCGGCTAAAAATGGCGAGTCTTCCAAACAGCGGTTGTTTTTGATAGCAACTTTTATTTTGGGAGTTGTATTTTTTGCCTTGCAAGTTCATGCTTGGAATGTATTGATCGATAGGGGTGTTTATTTTGTGAATAACAATGCATCGCAATCTTTTATTTACGTTTTTATATGGATGCACTTGGCGCATATTATTGCGGGGTTGATCGTTTTGATTGGCGCGATTATAGGAATTAACAAACTTCCTAAAGACGGCAATCTTTTCCGCATGGATCTTGCCAGTATTTTTTGGCATTTTCTCGATCTTTTATGGATTTATATATATGTTTTCTTACTTTTGAATCAATAATAGTAAACAATGAGTACAACAGTATCGCAATTGGATAAGGTAAAAACTGGTCCATGGAATGGTGGAAAATCACCTTGGAACTTAGAGTATGGAAAAATCATGATGTGGTTTTTCTTGGTAGGGGATGCCTTCACATTTTCTGCATTTTTGGTTTATTATGGCGCGCAACGATTTTCACACGCTGTATGGCCGGATCCTGATAAGGTTTTTCAATCTATTCCAGGAATTACTGACGGGGGACAACCCTTAGTATTTGTCGGTTTAATGACGTTTATTTTGATTATGTCTTCAGTAACTATGGTGTTGGCGGTTGAAGCTGGACATCGTAATTCGAAGCATGAGGTTGTTAAATGGATGTTATGGACAATCTTAGGTGGTCTTTGTTTCGTTGGTTGTCAGGCTATCGAGTGGACTCACTTACACCACATGGGTTTCTGGTTTGGTAAAAACCCTGCAACAGGTTTGGAAGGTGATGCCATTAAAACAGCATTGATGCCATATTTTACGCATGATATTTCTTATACTTCAGCGTTGCAATTTGCTAACCTGTTCTTTACAATTACTGGTTTTCACGGATTCCACGTTACTGTGGGTATTATTTTAAATATCATCATCCTATGCATGACTTTAAATAATACATTTGAAAACCGTGGTTCTTACTTAATGATCGAAAAAGTAGGTTTATATTGGCACTTTGTGGATTTAGTATGGGTATTTGTATTTACATTCTTCTACTTAATCTAATTACGCAATAAATAATTTTAGATAGCTATGTCACAATATCAAGATAATATCGCTCATGGAGAGCATGCTCACGAAGGTGGGATGGATAAAAAAGCCATCTGGAGAGTATTTGGAGTGCTTTTAGCGCTTACTTGTCTGGAGTTCTTAATTGCATTGGGCTTTGTGCACCATTGGCAAATTCTAACTAAAGGGGCGTTAGTAAATACTATTTATATCGTGCTTACTTTAGTTAAAGCTTATTATATCGTTGCATTCTTTATGCACTTGAAATTCGAGAAGTCGAGCTTCATTGTTACCGTTGCAATTGTCTTTATTTTTATTATTTATTTTATTGTCCTGATGTTGGTTGAGGGAGGTTTCTTGGCAGGTGCTTTTCAAGAGCATCAATTGTTTCCAAATAAATAGATAAAGTGGATAATGGATAATAATACTGGACAAAAGAAAGGTATTAAAACTATATTGATCCTGGCAGTAATTCTTTTACTGCCGGGATTTTTATATTTTATACTAAATAAAAGCGGCTCGAATAGCTACGCCTCCTTACCAATTTTTGGGAAAAAGGAAGTGCCTGGAACAACACATCGAAAATGGGGACGTGATATTCCCGATACCATCTACCATACGGTGACGCCTGTTGATTTTGTGAATTACGATGGTAAGAAAGTGCATTTGTTGGACAATGATACAACACTCTCTGTAGTCCACCTGATGTATTCTAGGGACGCTTCCTTATCAAGGACAATGATTAAGCGATTAGATCAAATTGCTAATCGGTTTATTCAGAATCAGAAAGTTAAGTTATATTCTATCACGGTTGATACAGCCTATGATACACCTGATGTATTAGCGAAATACGCGAAAGTTTACAATCCCTGGACCAAATCTTGGTTTTTTGTGACAGATCCTTCTGTTGATATCTTTAAATTTGCTAAAGAAAGTCTATTGCAGGACGCGCTTGTCAACAATGATGGCAATAAACCATTCATTATTGGCTCTAATTATCTTTTACTCGATACAAAAGGACGTATAAGAGGGATATATGACATCAACGTAAAGACAGATGTCGACCGCCTGGAAGATGAAATTAAATTATTATTGGTCGAGGAAATCCGAAACCATCCAGCAACAATAGAACAAAAAAGATAGTTATATCATGGAAGAGAGTTTGAATAAAGAAAAAAAGTACAGTAAATGGATTTGGTTGTTATCTATCGTTATACCGATAGTGGTTGCTATCCTCTTTACAGTGAATTTACAAAAGCTGGGTTATGATGTAAAACCGCTAACATTTTTACCCCCTATCTACGCGGCTATCAATGGGATTACTGCTGTATTACTGTTTTGGGCTGTGGCTGCGATAAAAAAGGGTAATAAGCCCTTGCACGAGCGTTTGATCAAATTGTGTATTGCTTGCTCTTTAGTTTTCCTGGCGATGTATGTCGCTTATCACATGACTTCAATCGAAACAAAATATGGTGGCGAGGGAATTTTGAGACCGATCTATTTCTTTATCCTGATTACGCATATCTTGCTTTCTATCATTATCATCCCTTTTGTGCTTTTTACTTTTGTAAGAGGTATATCCGGTTCTTACGAGCGTCATAAAAAGCTTGCCCGCATTACTTATCCAATGTGGCTTTACGTGGCTGTTACCGGTGTGATAGTTTATTTAATGATTTCTCCGTATTATATCTGTTAGTGAGAAAGGGGCGGGGTGCAACGGATTCGATGTGGGGGATCTGGCTTAAAATTGAAATGAAATTGGAAGCGAAGGAGTATATATTCCAGCCATTCAAGAGTATAAACAGCGTAGGATTAATCAGCCGATTTGTATCGGCTAGATGGATCTTTAAAAAATCATTTGCATATGAAGCGTATCTGGATTTATCAGGCAGATCGTCTGCTAACGGCAGCAGAGGGACAGGAGATTGTTACTGACCTAGAAGCTTTTGCTGAACAGTGGAAAGTACATGGAAAACCACTTTCTGCTTCCGCAGAATTGCGGGATAATCTTTTTATTATCCTTAAGGTGGACGAGGAAGTGGCGGCTGCATCAGGTTGTTCTATTGATAGTTCGGTTCGATTTTTAAAAGGAGTTGAATCGAAGTATGGTATTCAACTATTTGATCGCATGCAATTTGCATATAAAGGGGATCAAGGAATAGGCGTGGTTAACCGTGACGGATTTGAGAAGCTACTGGCAGACGGTACCATCAATGATAATACCTTAGTATTTGATAATACTATTACCCATGAACATCAAATGGAGAATGCTTGGGCAGTGCCCTTCCATCAAAGCTGGCATAAACGACTTTTTAAATAAGTTGTAAACAAGTATAAAAGAAAGGCCATATGTAATTGTGGCCTTTCTTTTTGATCTATAGATCTGTATTGCTTCTCTTTCTGATTGGTCCGCCGAATGGCGATAGCTTCGCTTATTCAGGAATAGTATAATGGTGCATGTATTTTGCAATCGCATTTGCGCGTCTATTGACATAAGCAGAAGGGTTACGGGCATCCCATTCTCTTGGGTTTGGCAGTATGGCTATAATCAATGCGGCTTGTTTTTTTGAAAGATTGCTGCCTGTTTTACTAAAATAATACGACGCTGCCGCATCGGCACCATAAACTCCCTGTCCCATTTCAATCACATTGAGATAAACTTCGAGGATGCGTTTCTTGCTCCAGAATGTTTCTATAAGAATTGTAAAGTAGGTCTCGAAACCTTTTCTTAACCAGGAGCGCCCTGGCCATAGAAAGACATTTTTGGCGACCTGCTGACTGATTGTACTTCCGCCGCGTAATTTCTTTCCCTGTGCATTTTTTTTAATGGCATTCTGAATCCCTTGCATGTCGAATCCCCAGTGTGTCATAAAGTGAGCATCTTCTCCTGCAATGGCCGCTAACTTGAGGTTGTCCGAAAGTTCATCGTAATCCAGCCAGTTTTTTTCCAGTTTAAATCCTTTGCCCTGCTCTTTTAGTTCAAACCCACGTTGAATCATCAACCAGGTGATGGGAGGATTGACGAACCTTAAGCTAATGACCCAAAAGAGTGAAATACCAATAAAATAGAGCACTACCCGTGTCGCAATGCGCAGGATCGGAGATTTTATGGACTTCAATGGGTTGAAGGATTTTTTTTTGAAGGTATTTTGTTGTTTGCTGGACGTATTTTGTTTACCAGATCTTTTGATGGCCATGACTAATTTTTTTCGGATACAAACTTAGCTTATATTCTTGTTTAATGGAAATGATTTTGTCGAGAAGTTGAGGGTATCGTTTGCCAAAGCGACGATATTATCCTATTTTTACGCTTCATAAAAATTGATTTACAAGTTGGCAAAAGAAAAGAAAGTGACCCCATTGATGCAACAGTATAATGCGATCAAGATTAAATATCCTGGAGCGTTATTGTTGTTCCGTGTTGGCGATTTTTACGAGACATTTGGTGAGGATGCAATCAAAGCTGCCCAGATTTTGGGCATTGTTTTGACGAAGCGTGGTAATGGCTCGGAATCGGAAACCGCGTTGGCTGGTTTTCCTCATCATTCGTTGGAGACCTATCTTCCAAAATTGGTGCGTGCCGGCCAACGGGTGGCGATCTGTGATCAGTTGGAGGATCCTAAGACGACAAAAACAATCGTTAAGCGTGGTGTGACAGAGTTGGTTACCCCTGGCGTTTCCTACAATGACAATATTGTTCAGCAGAAATCGAATAATTATTTAGCGTCAATCTTTATCGAAAAAGAGCGGATCGGTATTTCTTTTCTTGATATTTCAACAGGCGAATTTTTGGTTGCTCAGGGAAGTGTTACCTATATCGATAAATTGCTTCAAGGTTTTAAGCCAACGGAAGTCATTCTTTCCAAAAAACAGAGCAAGGATTTTGCGGAGCAGTTTGGGTCGCATTACTATACTTATTTTCTTGACGAATGGCCGTATACGGGAGACTATGCTACAGAAACATTATTGAAGCATTTTGAGGTTTCGTCGATGAAAGGGTTTGGCGTTGATCGGATGCCTGCGGGGATTGTTGCTGCCGGTGTAGCTTTACATTACTTAAACGAGACCGAGCATCGTAACCTACAACACATTTCTACGCTTTCGCGTATCGAAGAAGATCGTTTTATGTGGCTGGATCGCTTTACGATCCGCAATTTGGAATTAATCGGTTCGTTGAATGAAAATGCTGTCACCCTTTCTGATGTATTGGATCATACATCCAGTCCAATGGGAGCGCGCTTGCTCAAGCGCTGGATTGTGATGCCGTTAAAAGACAAGAAAAGTATTCAGGAACGATTGAATGTGGTGGATTTCTTTGTTGCTGATCGCAATTTAAGGGATGAGTTGATTGGTCAGATCAAGCAGGTGGGGGATCTTGAACGCCTAATTTCCAAGATAGGACTACAAAAAGCGAATCCGCGGGAAATCGTGCAATTAAAACGGGCTTTATATGCGATAGAAAAGTTGAAGGAACTTACAGATCGTAAAGATGCCAACGCGCTACAGACCATATCGGAGCAATTGGATGCTTGTACAGTTATCCGGGAAAGAATAGAGCTGCAGGTTCAGGCCGAGCCCCCAGTGGCAATCAATAAGGGTAGCGTAATTGCTGATGGCGTTGATCCGGAATTGGATCGATTGCGTAAAATTGCCTTTGGCGGTAAGGATTATTTGCTTGAGATTCAAAAAAGGGAAGCAGAACTCACTGGAATTCCATCCTTGAAAATTGCATTCAATAATGTCTTTGGTTATTACCTGGAGGTTACCAATACCCATAGGGATAAGGTTCCTACGACGTGGATACGTAAACAGACGCTGGTGAATGCTGAACGTTACATTACGGAGGAACTGAAAGAATATGAAGAACAGATTCTAGGTGCTGAGGAGAAGATCCAAGCACTGGAGAATAGATTATATGCAGAGCTATTGCTTTCCATTGCTGAATATATCAAACCTATTCAGCTCGATGCACAGCTGATCGCTAAGCTGGATGTGCTGCTTAACTTTGCGGTTGTAGCAGAGAAAAATTATTATGTAAAGCCTGAAATCAGCGAGAGCAAGATCTTGGATATTAAAGGCGGAAGACACCCTGTCATTGAAAGAAACCTGCCAATAGGCGAGGACTATATTACCAATGATACCTTCTTGGACCCAAAGACACAACAGATTATTATTATTACGGGGCCTAATATGGCCGGTAAATCGGCGTTACTCCGTCAGACTGGATTGATCGTGTTGATGGCGCAAATTGGTTGTTTCGTACCGGCAAAAGAAGCAAAGATCGGTCTGGTTGACAAAATTTTCACCCGTGTGGGCGCTTCAGATAATCTTTCTTCTGGAGAATCTACGTTTATGGTAGAGATGAATGAGACGGCGAGCATCATGAATAATTTATCAGACCGTAGTCTCATTCTTTTAGATGAAATCGGTCGTGGTACCAGTACCTATGACGGTATTTCTATTGCTTGGGCTATTGCTGAGTTTTTACACAATAATCCCGCAGCCAAAGCAAAAACATTGTTTGCAACGCATTACCATGAATTAAATGAGCTGACAACTTCATTGGATCGTATTAAAAATTATAATGTGACGGTGAAGGAAGTCAATAACAAAGTTATTTTCTTGCGGAAGCTCGTTCCAGGAGGCTCAGAACATAGTTTTGGTATTCATGTGGCAAAGCTCGCGGGGATGCCACAAAAGTTGCTGAATCGTGCCAACCAGATCCTGAAAAGATTGGAGCAGGAGCGAACTGGTGGGGAGCAGATTAAGGATAGTATGCGTAAGATTCAGAAACAGGCCTACCAATTGCAAATGTTTTCCATTGATGATCCTGTCTTGAATAAGATCAGGGATATGCTGAATAATCTGGATGTTAATTCGCTTACTCCAGTTGAGGCATTAATGAAGCTGGATGAGATACAACGCCTGCTAAAGAATTAAATCTTCTTTTGGACTTGTACACCTGATCTCAAGTGGGACTTGTTTTCTTCGATTTGAACACGCCAGATCATGTTTTTTAAAACAGAACATCATCTGGCGTATTTTTTTCTGAAAGTGCCTGATCTTATTGGTTAGAGAGAACCTTGAGCTCGCTTTCATTGTTGTTGATGTCTGCGAAGTCATGAAAGTTTTTGAAGGGCTATTGCTTAAAACCTGAAAAATAGTTCCAAGCTTCCGTAATTCGCCTGTATTGGGATCAATACCTTACTGCTGGCATCATAAGGCGCGTAATGATAGCCGAGTTCGAAACCAATGTACTTTTGGTTTTTCATGCGAAATAGGGATGCGAGACCAAGTCCTAAGTGCACATTATTGATGGTTACCATACGATCGGTGTATCCACCATCATAATAATAACCATCCGGATCATAATAACCAGAGGAATAAGCGCTTTCTGTAATACCGGTATCTGTAATATCTATGCCAAGGATACCTTTTGGAATCAGTATACATTTGTCGTTGTCAAAAACTTTGTAACCTACAGCACCGCCCATAAATGCGGTCGCTGAAGAATTGACCGAAACATTGGAGCCCTCGTAATTGTAATCAATATTGCGGTCGTTTGAGTTGATGCGCACCTTGAAGCCACCTTCAAAAATAAATTTTCTTTCCAGCGAGCTCGTCAGCATAAATCCAAAGCTTATGTTGGTTCCGAAAATTTTGTTGGCTCCACCAAGTGGGGTGACTACGCCGATTGAAGGAACATAGCCAAGTTTGGCTTTTTGTCTATCTCTGTACACTTTGGGTGCTGGAAACCGCTGTTGATTATCTTGTTCATCAGCTTGTCGGTCTTGCTCGGCACTGGAAACGTCAGTATCTGAAAAAAGCAGTAAAATATCTTTTTCCTGATCCGTTAACGTGTAACTGTCAGAAACAAGGAGTGCTTGTGCCCTTACTTTGATGAGGCCATCCAGTGGGTGCCGCAATGGGTAAAAATTGTATTTTTCCTTATGCTGTTCGTATTGCGTTGAGAAATCGTCCTGGTCTGCCGCATCCAGTCTTTGTAGAAAGCTTTTATCAAATTGACTGTTCCAATAGAGGTCAATCGCTGCAGCACTATTTTTCTTTTCAATGATTTGCATAAGGATGCGTAACCTTTGTACAAATTCATTGATACCACAGCTTGCCTCTATGCTATTAAGTAAAGGGTCAATTTTGTCAAAGTCATTGTTGTTTAAGGCTTGTGTCAATAGGGGAAGTGTCTCAACGGTATATCGTTCACAATTTTCCTGTCCATACAATAGTTTTGTGGGAAGGACACAGCTCATAATCAATATCATAAGAGCAAGCTGACGGATATTCATGGCTTATATAGATTTGTTGCTGACTAAATTAGCAAATAAATCGCAGGTTACATGGGTTTGTTTGTGCCAAAGGTCCTAAAAGTTTTATCTTTGGCGTATGGCGTCGATATTTCGGTTTAAACAATTTGAGGTTGATCAGTCTGACTGTGCGATGAAGATCAATACAGATGGTGTTTTGTTGGCTTCATTGTCGGAGATAGAACCTGTAGAACGTGTCTTAGATGTGGGCACAGGCACTGGAGTCATTGCCTTGATGTTGGCTCAGCGTCTTGGGAATAGCCAGATAGAAGCTGTTGAAGTCGACGCTTTGGCTGCGTTGATGGCGGATAAAAATTTTCGCAATTCCATTTTCCGTGAACGCCTAACGCTACATGCTAGTTCCTTTCAGCAACTGGATACAACAGGAAATTATGATTTGATTGTATCAAATCCACCTTTTTATACGGATTCGTTGCATAATCCGGATGAACGGAGGAAACTGGCTAGACATACGGATCTGGATTTTTTCTTTGAACTGTTGGATTTCGCCTCTATACGCTTATCGAATCGGGGGAAATTAATCCTTATCCTTCCAGCGGCATTAGCGGATACCTTAGTCAGTATTTCTACAGAAAGAGGTTTACATTGTTCTACTGAAGTTCGGATAAGTTCCTTTGAAGGAGAATCGGTGCTACGTAAGATCGTAACGTTTGAACGGAGACCTGTTGAGTCGGTTGCAGTACGTGAGTTTGTTATTTATGCTGCTAAAGGTATTTATTCAGAAGCATATCGCACGGCCCTGGCACCTTATTTTTTAGCTTTTTAAATGATGACAAAGATCGGATTACTCTCAGATACACATTCTTTTTTAGATGAAGCGGTATTTACTCATTTTGCAGCCTGCGACGAGATTTGGCATGTAGGCGATTTTGGTGATGTGGATGTTGCAGATCGGTTGGCGGCTTTTAAACCGCTGCGCGGAGTTTTTGGTAATATTGATGGTCAAGAAATTCGTTTACAATTTCCAGAAGATTTGAGGTTTAGGTGTGAGGAAGTGGACGTCTTTATGACACATATTGGTGGTTATCCCGGGAAATATGCTGCACGTATTAAAGGAGAATTGATGAAAAATCCGCCAAAATTATTTATTACTGGACATTCCCATATTCTAAAGGTTATCTTCGATCCTAAGATTCAATGCCTCCACCTTAATCCAGGTGCAGCGGGTAAGCAGGGCTGGCATAAAGTGAGGACGTTAATGCGGTTTGATATCAATAAAGATAAAATTGAGAACCTAGAGGTTATTGAACTCAAAGACCGTTAAGTCACCCAGACTCTTCTTTAGTGTTTTTTGTGAATAGACAGACGAACAATACTTTGGGTAATGGCGAAGAGATCGTGCGGTACATTTGGTTCCAGTGTCACTAACATGCCTTTTGTTAGACTGATTTTGCTTCCGTTAACACCAAAATCAATATTGCCTTCGACAATTTCTACAATAATTGATGCAGCTGTTTTATGTTCCTTTAGATATTGCCCTTCTGCAAAAGTCAAACGATATTCTTTGCTGCCATTTGTTTCTAGGAGAAGGTCCATTTTGGGCTTCTTGTCCTGGAAAGTGACGTTTTGAAAAATAGATGCTGTCTGCATGATCGTAGTACTATTATCTGTTGTTGCTAATATTTTATCCCCACTTAGGATAGGCGGGAAGAATTGGGTCAAAATAACGGAAAAATTCCTATTGGGGGAGTTTTAAATAGAAGTTTCTCAGGTACTACAGTGAGTCACGAACTTCAAGAAGAAAGTTCTTCAAACGCTCCAATGAATCTACAACACGTTGATTTTCTTTTGCCTCAGATTTGTTGTCACGCAGGTAATCACGTGCCCCCTGTAGTGTATAACCTTTATCTTTAACCAAATTGAAGATGATCTTTAAATTGGCAATATCTTCTTGCGTAAATAAGCGATTACCCTTTTTATTTTTCTTAGGCTGTAGAATATCAAATTCACGCTCATAAAAACGTATCTGGGATGCATTTACATCAAACATTTCTGTAACTTCTCCCATTGTATAATACAATTTATTTATTTCACGCTCTTTGTACGGCATATCTTCACAATTAATCTATAGCAAACTTAATAAAAATTCCTATTCAAAAAGAAATTTTTGCGATCTCTTATCGGATCAAGGACTGAACGATAGGGATATAGTACAATTCATAAGAAGCCAATAATAATTGTGTATAAAGGTAAATTTTTCTAAGTTTGATTCGTTTGAAAACGGTCTGGACTTCTTATATGATTATAGTTAGCAAATTTTGGACGAATTTCTTCTCTTTTGGAAAAGCCAATGCAATTACTATTTATCCTTTTATCTTTCTGAAAAGTACTTTTTTTAAACAGAAGGACGACTTGATTCGTCATGAGCGTATACATTTGCGACAAGCGCTTGAATTAGGTATTCTCTTTTTCTATGTTTGGTATCTTCTTGAATTTGCCGTTCATTTTATTCAATTTCGGGATTTTGATAAAGCGTACCGGCGTATTTCGTTTGAGCGGGAAGCTTATGAGAAGGAGGGTGAAACGGATTATCTGTCCAAAAGAAAAATATGGGCTTTTTGGCGATATCTTTAAAAAGACGGTTGATTTATACGTTCTATATATCCGACAAGAGGTCGCAGGCACAACAGTTATGGGGCGAAAAAAGAAAGCGGTACCAAGAATATTCTTGGCACCGCTTTCTTTTATATCCTGACAATGATTATCCCACTAATTTAAGGTAGGTAGCCACTTGGTTTTTTAACTGTCTACGGTCGACAATGAAATCCAAAAATCCATGCTCGAGCACGAATTCCGAAGTCTGGAATCCTTTTGGAAGATCCTTTTTAATTGTTTCTTTAATGACACGGGGTCCGGCAAATCCGATTAACGCACCAGGTTCTGCGATATTTATATCACCCAACATCGCGTAAGATGCTGTAACTCCCCCTGTAGTAGGGTCGGTCAATAAACAAACGTAAGGAAGTTCTGCTTTTGCCAATAACGCTAATTTAGCCGAAGTTTTAGCCATTTGCATCAATGAAAATGCGGCTTCCATCATCCGTGCACCACCTGATTTGGATATTAACATAAATGGAATTTTATGCTCAATACAGTAATCTATCGAACGCGCGATTTTTTCGCCAACGACAGATCCCATGGATCCGCCGATGAAACTAAAGTCCATACAAGCAATAACAATGTCTTGACCATTCATTTTTCCATGGCCAGAACGTAAAGCATCTTTAAGACCTGTTTTGGCTTGACTTTCCTTTAAACGTTCAGGGTATGGCTTTGAATCGAAAAATTCTAATGGATCACCAGAATTTAGATTAGGAAATAGTTCTGTGAATTCGTTATTATCAAATAAAATTGAAAAATATTCTTTGGAGCCAATTCTTAAGTGGTGGCCACAATATTGACAAACATAGTCGTTTTCTACTTGTTCAAGATGCAACAATGGTTTTTTACATGTAGGACATTTGTTCCACATACCATCAGGTGCTTCTTTTTTATTAGCGGTAGCTGTGCTAATACCAGCTTTTTCTCTTTTAAACCAACTCATACGATAGTTCTTATTCGATTACAAACTTATATAAATTTGCTTTTATATACAATTATAATTGTGTTGAATGTACATGCCAAGCGATTAAAACTCCTTGTGTAACAGGGCTTCTATAAATAGGGGAAATGCGGGTAACAATTGGGATATACATGGTATTTAGCTGATTATTAGGTTAGAATTGAATTTTGGACCGGAAGATTAGTCAAAAAAAATGGGCATAAAAAAAGGGTAAGCTACTCCTATCGCACCGCTCAACCAAATACCCTTGCTTTGTTCCCAACCTGGGGGAGTCAATGGGAGCTGGTCGTAGAAGACTTACCCGCCACAAAAGTAGAAAAAAAAACAGTTTTAGGAAAGAAAAAACACCTTTTTATCTTATTCGGTTGATTATCATGGCAATAAATTGCATTTGATATCTTTTCATAGCACCAATTTATGGCGGAGTAGATTTGGTATTTGTGTAAAACAGCTAAAAATGGCGTGAAAAAAGCGCTTGACGAAGTCCATTTGCCGTAAATGTTCTTTTCAAAATGTCGGAAAGTTGCATTATCTGACGTATAGGAGATCGACTTTGAATAAGCATAATCGGCTAATTTTGCCTATTCAAAGTCGATCTCATTTTTGGGACTACATTTTTTCTTGATCGTATTCGCCCAATAGGGAATAATAGCCAAATAAACCGAGTCCAATGGAGATTATGGGGGTCAAGATGCACAGGATAATGATTCCAAAAACGAGATCTTCCTGATGTCCCGTTGATATCTTTGGCAGGGCCAGTTCAAAAATGGAAAAATAAGCAGTAAACAATGCTAAAACGATCCAAAGTATGCCGAGGAATTTTTTGAGATTATTCATGGGGTGCTGAAGTTGATTTGTTGTTGATATAAATACTGCCTATGATAAAACATACAATGGCAATGATAATAGGGTACCATAAACCTGCAAGATAGAATTGCGGGGTATTGGAAGCTTCGGCATTTGTCGTTAAATATGTCGATACAGCCGGAAGGAGTCCGCCGAATATTCCATTGCCAACATGATAGGGTAAGGACATGGATGTGTAGCGGATTTTTACGGGGAACAGTTCAACAAGGAATGCTGCAATGGGGCCGTACACCATCGTAATATAAATCACTTGTATAAAGATCAGCAGGACGAGCAGCATATAGTTTTTGCCTGCAATATGGACTGTGGTTTTGGTTGTTTGCTGCCCTTTCAGTTTACCGGATTGATGAATCATGCTGGCTCGAGTAACTTCCGTTTGGTCCTCATATTGTGTTTTGATGATGGAAATGGTTTCTGCAGTTTGTAATCCATGAGGGTTCTCCGTTGTTTCGTTCACCTTGACTTTCTGTTCGGTATTGGAAAGTTGGTACATGGATTCGTAAATCGGACGATAGGTCAATACGGCAAGTAACATCCCGCCAAGCATGATCCATTTTCGCCCAATTTTGTCACTAAGCCATCCAAATACGACAAAAAATGGCGTTCCCAAGAGTAAGGCGATACCGAGGATGGTATCGGCTTGGTCAGATTGGAGGTGCATGACTGTTTTCATGAAACTCATCGAGTAAAACTGTCCGGTGTACCAAACAACGCCCTGTCCCATGGCTGCACCAAATAGCGCGAGCAGCACAAATTTGAGGTTGTAGCGGTTGCCAAAACTTTCTTTTAGCGGATTTGTACTTGTTTTCCCTTCCGCTTTGGCCTTGCTAAATTCGGGTGACTCCTTCATTTTCTTACGGATGAGATAGGAAACATATACCATCACCAAAGAGAGGAGGAAGGGAAGCCGCCATCCCCAGGAATCAAATTGTGATTCGCTGAGAAAGCCTTTGGTAAGGAGGATGACGACCAGAGATATGAAAAGGCCAAAAGTAGCTGTTGTTTGTATCCAGGATGTCCAATAGCCCCGCTGGCCCAATGGAGCATGTTCGGCGACGTAAGTTGCCGCACCGCCATATTCTCCGCCTAGGGCAAGACCTTGCAAGAGACGAAGGATCAACACGAGCAGCGGTGCCCAAAAACCGATACTTTCATAACTGGGGATGCAACCGATGAGAAATGTTGCGCCGCCCATGAGCATTAAAGTTACCATAAACGTATATTTTCGACCGATAATATCGCCTAGTCGGCCAAAAAATAGAGCGCCAAATGGCCGGACGACAAATCCTGCAGCAAATGTGGCTAGGGTGGAAAGAAAAGCAGCAGTTGGATTTTCTGCCGGAAAGAATTTGGTGGAAATTACAATGGATAGGCTGCCAAAAATGAAAAAATCATACCATTCAATAAGCGTTCCCATGGAGGAGGCTCCGATGACTTTCCAGATGCTTTTTGTATTGTTTTCGTTCATTAATTTTTGGTTTTTGGTTGGATATAAATGTACATTTTAATTGCGCTCCAAACGGCATTTCGGCGCTGTTGCATGATCGAAAAAGAGCTAATTCTTTTGAATTTCGGTCTGTCCGACTATTTTATAGCGTTTTCCGGGTAGGCTGTGAATGAGTGACTGCATTTCAAGTTCCAATAGGATTAAGGCCAATTTACTTTGTGGCCATTTTGTGAGGTCAATCATATGGTCTATTTCTAATTGTCCCTTTTGCTGAATGAGCGTAAAAAGGAGTTGTTGATCTTTTGTCAATGTCAAAGGAAGGCTAAGCTGTTGACCAACAGCTTTTGTACTGATTTCCCAATTCATGAGGTATTCCAGATCCTGAAGACCTCTAATCATATGCGCGCGGTTGGTTTTGATGAGGTAATTGGTGCCTTCAGAACTTTTTTCGTAAACGGCGCCTGGAAAGGCACATACATCGCGATTGTAGCTGTTGGCTATTTCGGCGGTAATCAAAGCACCTCCTTTAATTGCAGCTTCTACAACAATGGTGACATCCGCCATACCGGCTATGATGCGATTGCGCATAGGGAAGTTACTGCGTTCAGGTAATGTGTTGGATGTAAATTCTGTCAATAAACCTCCTTGATCTAGCATTTTTGTGGCAAGTTCACGATGGGATGCCGGGTAAATGCGATCGAGACCATGCCCTAATACAGCAACGGTGGGAATATTATTTTTTAGTGCGTTGCGATGTGCTAAAGCATCAATACCATAAGCAAGACCGCTTACGATTAAGGTGTCTTTGGAACCATTCATAGCCTCTAGCAGATCTTCGCATATTTTCTGGCCATAGTAGGTTGCATGTCTAGTGCCGACGATACTTATAATTTTTGTGCTGTTGAGTGGCTGATTCCCTTTATAATAGACAACAAGCGGAGCGTCTTCACATTGTCGTAGCCTATTTGGATAATTTTGGTCCCCCAGCCATAACGCTTGTATCTGATGTTTTTCGATAAAAGCAAGTTCTTTTTCACAGGCAGACATATAGCTTTTATTGTGTATGGCTTCTGCGATCGATTCCCGTATCCCAAGAATTTGCATCAAATCTTTTTTTGAGTAAGCAAATAAGTCTGCCAACTCGTGACCTTGGTCAATGATGTTACGCGCTGTCCTAGGGCCAATGCCCTTGATTTTCGTCAAAGCTATGGGATAAATTAGTTTCATAATTGGGTTTATTTAAATATAGGAAAAATATAAGTAGCTGTCATACTTTTTGTTAGAATTGCTTAGGCATATTATGTTTTTAAAG
This sequence comes from Sphingobacterium sp. UBA7038, assembly GCF_002494055.1. Taxonomy (NCBI): domain Bacteria; kingdom Pseudomonadati; phylum Bacteroidota; class Sphingobacteriia; order Sphingobacteriales; family Sphingobacteriaceae; genus Sphingobacterium; species Sphingobacterium sp. UBA7038. The sequence goes on along the minus strand of NZ_DLAV01000008.1, from coordinate 197,018 downwards.
CAATGACAAAGTTCTTAGTCGGAGGCGATCGCGTGTCTGCTCGAAAATCCGCGGATCGCCATGGCATGAATGCGCTTTTCCTAAGCTTATTTGAGATATCAAGGAATGAAATATTGGTCGATTATGGAAAGAAGATGAGGAATTGGTACCTTTGAGCGATTAATGATATTTTAACTATGGAAATGAAAGAACCTTTTGATATTGAATTGGGGGATATAGTTTATTCTGTTTTCCCTGAGGAAGAAGATACGTATGTTATTTTTAAGGATGGTGTGGAATACGTAAAGATTATTAAAGACAATGATACAAACTGGTTGAAACTTAATCCAGAAACGGAGCTTCCTATGTTCGGTATGGATGAAGAAATCAATTTAATTGGCCTAGAAATTAAAAAAGAATTAGGTCTTTAGTTCTCTAAGTTAAAGATAGTTAAATGCTTTTTAATTTTATTTATAGTTGGTTATTTTAGTTTGTCAATTATAAATATGGTACGTATCGGATTTCTATCTTTATTGTTTTTCTGTGTCTATTTCTCATTTAATAGGCAGGGGCTTTTTGCCTATCCAACGGAATTTTATCATCAGGATACCATTGCGAAAAAAGGCAGTCAAAAAGATACTTTACGTTTGGACACTGTTTCGATCAAGCGTAAATCAGCAACGGATAAATGGGAAGAAAAAAAGGAGGAGTATAAGTCGATCTTTTTCTGGGGTGATACGAAAAATATGGTGACCTTGCCTCACCAGGGAGGAATTGCGGTCAATCTGAACAAGCTTTACAATAAATTCAGTCGAAAGGGACGAAATTCGCGGAAGCTTCAACGTCAGTTTGAAAAAGAATACCAACAGGATCTGATTCGCGAGGAATGGTATCCGCTGACTCAGGAATACAGTAAGTTGTCGGGAGATTCTCTGCGCAAATTTAGAATATACTATGAGCCTTCCTTAAAGTGGCTTCGTGAGAATGATCGGTATGAGAAGATTGCTTATATCCATCTGTGTTTAACGAACTACCTGGATTCTGTAGACATTATCCATAGGCGACTTCAATTTCCTATGGGTAATGCCAAACTTTAACTACATAGGTACGTATACCAGGTATTTTGTATCAAAGAAATCTTCTTTAAAGTAACCGGAAAGCGGGTGTAATTCTGCTTTGAGCTTAGATTCTTTGATCTCTTCGGTGAGATCTCCGCCTTTCAAGTAAAGAATTCCATTAGGAATACCGTTTTTATCTTTTTTTGCGAATTTATTCTGTATCCAAGGCGTAAATTCTCCAAGTCTTGTCACAGCTCGTGATATCACAAAATCGTACTTGTCGTCGAGTTGTTCTGCGCGGATATGATCTGCTTCAACATTTTGGAGACCCAGTCCTGCAGCAACTTCGCGTACGACTTTTATTTTTTTGCCGATAGAATCGACCAAATGGAATTTGACTTCAGGAAACATAATGGCCATTGGGATACCTGGAAAGCCCCCGCCGGTTCCCACGTCCAAAATTTGTGTTCCTGGCGTGAGCTCTTGAACAAATTTAGCGATACCTAGCGAGTGTAACACATGGTGCAGGTAGAGGCTATCTATGTCCTTACGTGAAATGACATTGATTTGGCTATTCCAAAATGTATAGAGGTCGGCAAGTTTTGCAAACTGTTCTTTTTGAATATCCGTTAATTTTGGAAAATACTTATAGATGATATCAACTGTTGGATTCAAAGCTTAATGTTTTAAAAGTGAATTATTTCCAGCTTATTTTTTTCTTTTTTCTGCTGAACATGCCATTGATGCAAATATAGAAATAGTAGATGAAGTCTGCCAAAGGTAGCCACCAAATGAGTTCCTTTACTTCTAGTTTTTTATAGATGTTGGCAAATATTATCCATTGTGCAATCAGCCTTAGGAGGTAGGCTGTAACAGGAACATACCAGTACATTGGAAAGGCAATTGCTGTTGCGATAAGGGCGACATAAAAAAGGACGGCTGATACCAGCTGCGTGCCGAGCATGCGCTGATGTCGCTTTTTGTAAATGGTAGAGGCTCCTGAGTGTCTTGCTTTTTGCTTGTAATAGCTCCTCCAGGTCGCTTTGGGTTCCGAATAGACAATGGATTCGGCTGCCAGTGCAATGTTAACGTTGGTCGGATTTGCATTTTGGTTGACAAAAAGATCATCATCGCCAGACTTAATATGCATATGGGCTGCAAAACCTTTGTTACGAAAGAAAAGGTCTTTTTTGTAAGCCATATTGCGTCCTACTCCCATATAGGCATCTCCCTTTAGTGCATAGGCAAAGTAACTCATGGCCGTATGGCTGGTTTCAAATCGAATCAATAGATTTAGCAAGCTTTTTTGCTTAAAATAAGGAGAATAGCCAAGTACAATTTCTGTTTCTGGTCTGAAGGCTGCTGCAATTTCTTTGAGCCATTGATCGGATTGTGGTGCACAATCTGCGTCAGTAAACACCAGTGTCTGGTGCTTTGACGCTTTGATACCCATACTAACGGCAAACTTTTTACCATGTTTCAAGCGAATATGCTCTTTGATATCCACAATCTTTAAATGGGGGTATTTTGCTTCGAACTCATGCAATATCCAGGGCGTATTGTCAGTCGAAAAGTCATTGACCACAATGACTTCAAAATTGGGATAGTCTTGATTCAGTACACTCGGGAGGAATTCCCGAATATTATCCTGTTCATTGTGTGCACAAATAATAACGGACAGCGGTGGGAATTCAGTTCCTTCTTGTACAGTTTCAATTTGATAACCACTCAATTTGCTATATACAAATAAGATGTAGTACAATTGTATCAAGAGGAAAAGACCCAATACTCCGAAAGCAATATATGGAAGATTGGCCAAAAATACGTGAAGGTCAAGCATAGCTCACAAAGATAAGTGCTTTCCGCAACTTTTTTATAGGGGAAAAATGATAATTTATTTTTGAAACATCCTGTTTGCAAATCTTTTTATAGTATTTTTGCAACGTATTCTAGGGATGAATCCGAGCTTGGGTGAAAATTAGAAAAGCTATAACGACTTTTTAAGTTACAACTGACTGAAAATGAGTTTTTAATTTTTTACACCAAATGCCGATATCGCCATGTCCATGGCAAATCATCCTTTAAAATAGAAATAGTCTCAGAGGAAAAATATTAATGAAATTTACGCTACAAGCACAAGATAAATTGTCAAAAGCACGTGCAGGTGTTGTCGAAACTGCACACGGTCCCATTCAAACACCTATTTTTATGCCTGTTGGTACGGCAGGTACAGTGAAAGCAATTCATCAACATGAATTGAAGAACGATATTGAAGCGCAGATTATTCTGGGTAATACGTACCACCTCTATTTACGTCCCGGATTGAATGTGTTGAATAAGGCGGGCGGGCTGCATAAATTTAATGGTTGGGATCGACCTATTTTAACGGATTCCGGTGGTTATCAGGTGTATTCGTTGACCGAAGTACGTAAAATCAAAGAAGAAGGGGTTACCTTTCGTTCCCATATTGATGGATCAAAACATCTATTTACACCAGAGAATGTCATGGATACACAACGTATTATCGGTGCGGATATCATTATGGCATTTGACGAGTGTACGCCTTATCCATGTGATTATGGGTATGCACGTCGTTCTTTGGATATGACCCATCGTTGGCTGAAACGCTGTGTGGATCGTTTTGATAGTACAGATCCGCTTTATGGATATGACCAGACTTTGTTTCCAATCGTTCAAGGATCTGTTTACAAAGATTTAAGGATAAAATCTGCGGAGACTATCGCTTCGTTTAACCGCGAAGGAAATGCGATTGGTGGATTGTCGGTAGGCGAACCGGCGGAAGAAATGTATGCGATGACCGAAGTTGTCTGTGATATCTTACCACATGACAAGCCACGTTATCTCATGGGGGTAGGTACACCGGTAAATATCCTTGAAAATATTGCTTTAGGGGTGGATATGTTCGATTGCGTTATGCCAACCCGTAATGCTAGAAATGGTATGCTTTTCACGCAAAATGGTATTATCAATATCAAAAATGAAAAGTGGAAAGATGATTTTTCACCAATAGAAGCGGAGAGTGATCTGCAGGCAGATCAATTTTATTCGAAAGCTTATCTAAGACATTTGATTAAATCGCAGGAAATTCTTGGAGCACAAATTGCTTCTTTACATAATTTACATTTTTACCTTTGGTTGGTGAATCAGGCTAGGGAACGAATCATTGATGGAACTTTCTACGATTGGAAAAACAAAATGGTGAAAATATTGGATCAACGTTTGTAAAACTAAATAGCTCAAGTTAAAAAAATGCTGTCGTTAATCGATCGTTACATCATCAAAAAGTATCTAAGTACTTTTTTATTCACTATGGCAATATTTACTGTTGTCATGGTGGTTTTTGACGTGTCCGAACGATTGGATGATTTTTTAAAATATCATGCTCCTCTCGATAAGATTATTTTTGAGTATTATGCAGGGTTTATTCCCTTTTACCTAAATTTTCTTTGTCCGCTGATCAACTTTATTGCGGTTATTTTCTTTACCTCAAAGATGGCAGACCAAACCGAAATTGTCCCGATTCTCAGTGCCGGATATAGCTTTAACCGTTTGCTTCGTCCCTACATGATCGCTGCAACCCTAATCTTTGCCATTTCTTTGGTATTTAACATCTTTATTATTCCGAAGACCAATAAGATGAAGGTTGATTTTGAAAATATCTATGTAAAGCCACCTAAGGATAACTCGAGGGTTTCTACCCATATGCAACTGGACAAAAACAGCTATGTTTATATAGACAACTTTGATAATTCTACCAAAACAGGCTACGGATTTGTACTTGAAATTTTCAAAGGGGATACCCTTAAGGAGAAAATGATGGCTGATCGTATTACGTGGGACTCGGTGGCGACAAAATGGAAGATCGAAGGGTATACCAATCGTATTATCAATGGACTACATGAACGCATGGACAAAGGAGCTGTTAAAGACACAACCTTGGATATGAAACCTTCTGATTTTGAGGTACGTGATAATATGTTTACCGCTATGGATACACGCGAATTAAATATTCGTATCCATAAGGAGGAGATCAGGGGAACCGGAGTCATGAACGATTTATTACTGGAGAAATACAAGCGTTACGTATATCCATTTTCAGCTTTTGTATTGACCTTGATGGGTGTGGCACTGTCCTCCAAGAAAGTGCGTGGGGGGATAGGATTGAGTCTTGGTATTGGTATCGCGCTAAGTTTTACGTATATCGTATTTATACAGTTTGCGACTATGTTTTCTTTGAAAGGGGGACTGCCACCGTTGATAGCCGTATTAATTCCGAATGTTACCTTCTTTTTGGTAGCACTATACCTGGCGATAAAAGCGCCAAAGTAATTTTTTGTTAGTTTTCAATAACTTCAGTGAGCCTGCCTTATAAAGGGAAATAATAGGTATTGCTCATCATTTCTATACAAATGTATTCTAGAGAATATGACTAAAATTCAATTAAATCGGAATATTCTAATTCTGCATTTAACAATACTTATTTGGGGATTTACCGGAATTTTGGGTAGCTTGATTTCCGTATCTGCCCTTCATTTAGTGTGGTATCGTGTTGCAATAGCGTCTATCGCGCTGTTGATCTATTTCTTGGTAACTAAACAATCGATTGTAGTTTCGCGGAAACAATTTCTCCAATTTTTTATGGTGGGGGCCGTTGTTGGACTGCATTGGGTATTATTTTTTTATTCGATCAAAGTATCTACCGTATCGGTGACATTGGTCACGCTATCCTCGGTGACTTTATTTACGGCAATATTGGAGCCTATTGTGAATAAAAAGCGTATTGCGCTGTTGGATATTGTTGTTGGTTTGGTCATTATCATCGGTATTTATACAATCTTTTCTTTTGAAACACATTACCTTGTTGGTCTATTGGCGGGGCTTGGCTGTGCGTTTTGCGCGAGTATATTTTCTATCGCCAATGCGCGAATGGTTAAAAAATCGAGCCCGACCTTGATTACGTTCTATGAGATGATGGGGGCATGCTTCTGGATCAGCATATTGATGTTGTTTACAGGAGATTTCAATGCTGAAATGAAATTGGGACAGCAAGATTTAATTTATCTGCTGTTGTTAGGTGTGGTTTGTACGGCGGTGGCCTATGTTATGGGGGTTGCTGTCATGAAGGAATTATCTGCTTTTACTGTTGCGCTGACAACAAATCTGGAACCTGTTTATGGTATTCTGTTGGCGATGTTGATATTTGGACAAAAGGAGACCATGAGCGGTGGGTTTTATCTTGGCGCTTGTATCGTTTTGGGAGCAGTATTCACTTACCCTTATGTCAAAACGAAATTAGAGAATAGACAAAAAGATCTTGTTATTCGTAAATTGCATTAATTGAAATCGGGGCTATCCAATCTTTTTGGATAGCCCCGATTTCATGTGGTTATATACCTTTCCCCTAAAGCATCATTTCATAGAGCTAATTTTCAAAGGGTTTGATTTGTTTTTTTGAACACCTTCTGTCTCTGCTCAACTACTGGAATGAAAATTCGCCAATCCCAATATTGCGCTCTTTATTGCGGTCAAGATAGATCGTAACGATTTTTCGTTCTTGCTTGCCACTGCTATAGTAGGTATAAATTTCGGCCATGACCGCTGCTGGTCCTGCTAAAGTAAGGGAATCATCGTTATAGAAGTCAACTTCAATTTTGTATTTTCCTTTTAAAGCTTTTTTTAATAGAAATTGTTCAGGGCCATAGCCACCAGTAAAGTCATTGCTGAGTCGGCCCCCAATGGCTGTGGCAGGATTACTATAGAAGCATTTTTCTTGATTTGGATCAGTTACCCAAAGGTCGATATCGGTGTTTCGTGAATTCCAATTAATGACAACACGAATGTCGACGGGTAGGTCAGCAATCAATTTTTTGTTCACGGCAACTTTGGAGCTTGCAGCTTTGTTTGCTTTAATGAGATTATTGATTTCCATGACCAATGTTTCTTCAATACCATCATCGCGATCGGCAGCTTCTGGGGAGTAGCTCTGGGTCAAAATCCCATATAATTGTTCTAGTGCCTCCTTGAACATACCTTTGTCTTGTAAAACGAGGGCATAATCGCGGTGGCTTTGTGGATCCATGGGACGCCATTTTAATACCTTAGCAGTAATGAACAGTGCATTGTCGTAATCTCCCCATTCCCGTAACTTATAGGAAATGGTTTTGTAGAGATCTGCATTTTCAATTTGTAAGTCTGCAAGTGCGCTTAAGATGAGTAAGGCTTTGTTGTGATCTCCTCTTTTGAAAAAGAAGTTTGCGACATCAAAATAGAAAGTTGGCGTTCCCATATACTGATTCCGAAGTTGGAGATAGCTTTTGTAAGGATCTTTGGATTGATTAAGGTCCTGTAAATAGGCTTGGTCTTCTTTAATTTCAGGGATGCTTATTTTTCCATGTATGCTGTTGATGCTGCTTGTCGTTTGTATGCCAGCTACGCGTTCTTCTAAGGATTGAACAACAGCGAAATCCTGAAGAACATCATCAGATGCCGCCATCGCCAATTCACTGGTAACAGCTTTGGCGGTATTTGAATTGCCTTCGGCTGACACTCTTTTTTCACTAGCGGGAGCTGATGACCTGAGTTCTTCGGCTCGTGATGTCGCGGCAGGGCTAGCTGAAGGACGCGACGGTATAGGTGTAACAGGAGCAACTCCGGTAGCCATTTCTTCGGCAACAGCAAGTTCAGGGATGGAAATCAATTTTTTACGCGTTGGGTATTTCTTTTTTTGCTGAAAATCGGTATTCCACCAGGACTGAAGCTGTTTGGTAATGTCTTGAGCCTGATCCAACAAGTCTGCTACACGTTCTTCCTTTTCTATATGTTCTTCTTTGATGAGCCGATTGAATTCGGAAAGCAATTCGGCGGGCGGAGTTATTGCATAACGTACGTAATCTTCTGTGGTTTCCAGTACAATCAGGCTGGTATTTCGGGTAACAATACCGAACTGTTTGCCAAGTGTTTCAATTTCTTCACGATTGTCTTCGTATTGAAGATCCAACGCTTCAATTTTCTTTTGTGCCCAGATCTGCTGTAGGTCAATTTCACCATGGTCAGGCTGTAGCGCTATACTAATCTCTTGCGGTGCTTGTTGCCCATCTCCTACAAGTACGGTGATCTGCTTTAATCCCGGGCTTTTCCCTACGCCTGCGAGAGAAAAATTGGCTTGTACTGGCGTGCCTTTTTGAGGATAAACTTCCTCAAAATCATTTTTTTCTTTTATCCCCAGGTAAATAAGGTCTATCGTATTTAGCTTATGGTACGCTTCAGTTGTTGAGGTATTGGCTAAATTGATCATCTTTCCAAGATGTTTCTGGGAAATTTGTTTTAGGACACCGTAGTCCGATCCATTGGACGAAGTAATGCAATAAACTGGATTGTCAAGGTTGATTTTACTTTGACCAAATGTAGAAAGGCCATCGCTAAACAGCAGGTAATTGTTGGCCTGTATTACACCGGTTTTTATTTGACTATAGTCTGTGCCGCCATCGTAGTCAATTCCTTTGATGTAGTTTTTGAGATCATTCCAATTACCTTGTCGTACCTGAAACGTATGACCTTTTACAAAGCGGATATCCAATAAGCCGAGATCGACAGTCATATTGGGGTTTTCTTTAAAAAAGAGATCTAATAGGGCGAGTTCCTTTTCTATATCTCTATTTTTACTGCTGAGCGAGCGGTCCCATATAATTCCAATACTGTGCCCCCATTTTTTTTGAGTAGATTTTGTCGCGTTTGCCGTTACATTGGCAAGAAAGTAGAAGCTTTTATCCCCATTTTCCTGAAATAGGCCAGATGCTTCCTTGTTGCCTGTCGGCAGTTGAAGAACTAAATTTCGCTGGGATTTAAACTGTTGTTTATGTAAAGAAGCTGTGTAATTGCTGTTATGCTGTGAGAAAGCCAAAGAACCGTCTGGTTTCTCGGTGAAATCTGGCTTATCGGTATTTTGAAAGACATGAATATCCAATGCGAAGTTTTCAATGGGGGAACTATAGTTTAAGGGTAGATGGTAGTACCGAGCCTGATCCGATGTTGTGGTCAGATTTTCTGAATAGCTAATCTGAACGGTACGCTTCCCATTCGCTGGTAAAGGGTAAATTCGAGTTCGGAAATTATTTCCTTCGACTTTTTCCAATAAACCCGGATCAATGCGGCGTGTTTCTATACTTTCAAATACTTCGGTTCCTTTATTCTTATCGACTGGAACTGCTTGTCGTAATTTGCCGTTGATATCTAAGGCGTAGCCGCTCACGGAGACACCTTCAGGCATAGGGAATGTCAGTTCGCCCTCGAGATCGCGGTTGGTCTTGTTATCAAAGACCATTGTCATCGTCGTTTTGGCTATATTTCCGAATATGACGACAGCTATTTTTAGGTCTGCCAATATCACCTTGTTTTGCTGGCCATCGCCATCTTTAATTTTTAAGCTTGGTATTTCGCGTGTAGTTCTGATCTGAGATTTCGTATCCACATTGGAAAATACCAAAATTATGCAAAGGGCAACTATGATCTTTTTCATCTTTCTATTTTTAGTAGTGAGGGCAGAGAATATACTGTTAATTCGCTGCACAATTAGCTATTTATTCTTGTAGTGATGCCGGGAAATTCAAAATTCCATAATCGAGGATAATTAATTTTTATACCGTGTTTTTTACGGTTGATGCAGTTTATTTAAACTTATGTTAATCATTGGCTAATATTTGGCTTTTATGTTTGCAATATCGTTGGGTTGCCCACTGCGCATGGATTGTGTAGACAAAACCTGCTGTGTTATAGCCTAAGCAAGACGATAAGAATGAAATTTAACTAGTTGAACGTGTCCGAAATATGGATAACAGTAAGCATTATTTGAAAAATTTAGACAGATGAAAAAAATATACAGTGTATTGGCGTTGGCCCTATTATGTGCTTCATGTAGTAAAGATGACGTATCGCAGATTACTGATCCGATTGAACTGACCTATCCCGAAAAGGCCATAGCAACAGATCCCAAAGTATTGATTGATGTTAATGGGGTAAAAGTGTATAATGGGGGTTATGGATCATCGATGGCTCAAGATCCTACTGATAAATCTATATTTTATCTTTTAACGGATAGGGGACCAAATATTGATGGGACGGAAAATGATAGTAAAGTATTTGCTTCGCCAACATTTACACCGCAGATCGGTAAATTCAGATTAAAAGACAATACGCTAACATTGGAATCTGTTATCGAATTGAAAAATAAAGATGGTGTGAAATTGAATGGTCTACCAAATCCAGAAGGGAAAGGTGGTTCTGGGGAAAAAGCATTGGGGGTTGATGGTAATGATCTAGGGAAAAGTGAGGATGGAATCGATTCAGAGGGACTAGCGAGAGCGGCGGATGGTTCTTGGTGGGTCAGTGACGAATACGGACCACATATCGTTCATTTTGACGCTTCGGGAAAGGAAATAGAGCGGATCAATCCGTGGTCTACGGGTAAAAAGTTGCCTTTGGTATTTGCCAAACGTCGTCCTAATCGTGGAATGGAAGGATTGACGCTTACACCAGATGGTAAAACACTGGTCGGAATTATGCAATTTCCACTTTATAATCCATCTAAAGATGCGATTAAAAATTCATTGGCAATCCGTATTGTTACGCTGGATATTGCGAGCGGCGTCACGAAACAATATGTCTATATGATGGAGCGTACCGATTTGCAGGCAGTAAGTGAAATCGCTGCCGTGAGCAATTCAACATTTATTGTATTGGAACGTGACGGGGAATACGCGACAGAAACAACTCGTTCTACTGTATTTAAGAAGATTTATAAAATAGATCTTTCTGGCGCAACAGATATCTCAGATGCGAATAATACGGCAACGGGGAAATTATTTGATGGTAAAACTGTGGAGGAACTCAAAGACGCGGCTACATTGGCAAAATATAATATTAAACCAGTCAATAAGACATTGGTCGCCGATTTAATGACGGATATCAAGGAATTGTATCCGCATGATAAAGCTGAGGGCCTGGCTGTCATTAATCCATCTCTGATCGCGGTATGTAATGATGATGATTTTGGGGTAACGGGAAAAGGTTTTTATGCGACGAAAATATTACCTTATATAAAGACCGTAGACAAAAACAGTATTTATTTTGTTAAACTTAAGGATCCATTGAAATAGTGGCTAACTATTAATTATAAAAAGGTCCGTTGAATTCTCAACGGACCTTTTTATGTTTTGTGCTGTCCAAGCTTTTATCCTTGTTACGAAGTCTAAACGTAGCTTAGCATATCACTGGTATGATCTCTCTATTGAGAACTTCCTTCTTTTAAGCATTTATTGTTGCCAGGAAGTCCTTGCTTTCAAGCTCTGAATACCCCATTAAGTATTCGTCTACTTTTCGAGCACATTCGCGTCCTTCAGAGATGGCCCAAACAACAAGCGACTGGCCTTTACGGCAATCTCCAGCAGTGAAGATATTATCAATTGTCGTTTGGTAGTCTTTATCATTTGCAAGGATATTTCCTTTTTCATCGACACGTACACCCAATTGTTCTAGGAGCGTATGTTCAGTGTGTTGATAACCAATAGCCAATAAGACGAGGTCTGCTGGTATTTCACGGATCTCGGATTCTCCTAAGCGGGTTCTTTTTCCAAATTCATCAACTTCGTATTGAACCTCTTTGATTTTTATAGCTTTGATATGGCCATCTTCATCTTTAACAAATTCTTGCGTTTCTGTAGCCCAAAGTCTTTCACAGCCTTCTTCCTGAGAAGAGGAGGTTTCGAATGTGAGCTTGTCCATTGGCCAAGGATTGTTCTTTAGACGTTGTTTAGAAGGTGTAGGTTTGCGGGCAATCTGTGTGATACTTTTTGCACGATGACGATTGGATGTACCAATACAGTCTGATCCGGTATCACCATCACCGATGACAACAACATGCTTGTCTGTTGCCAGGATGCGGTCTTGTTCGATAGCAATTCCACTTACTTCTTTATTTTGCTGGGTCAGAAAGTCCATAGCAAAATGTATGCCTTTAGCTTCATGCCCTGGTAATTGCATGTGCCATGGAACGGTAGAGCCTGTTGCCAATATAACAGCATCATAAGCTTTTAATTCATAAAAGCTGATGTCTTTGCCAACTTCTGTATTCACCTTGAATTCTATTCCCGATTCTTTCAGGAGATTGACACGGCGATCGATCACCGATTTTTCTAATTTAAAATCCGGAATACCGTAGCGGAGTAATCCTCCAACCTGATCATCACGTTCGAAAACAACAACATCGTGTCCTGCTTTATTGAGCTGAGCAGCAGCCGCTAGTCCGGCTGGACCGGAGCCCACGACGGCGACGCGTTTGCCTGTTTTTAAATAACTTTTATGTGCTTTGACATAACCCTTTTTAAAAGCAATCTCGATAATATGTTTTTCGATCTCCTCGATAGTGATCGGAGTACTATGTATACCAAGTACACAGGCTGATTCGCATGGTGCCGGACATATTCTACCTGTAAATTCAGGGAAGTTATTGGTGGAGGACAAAATCTGATAGGCCTCTTCCCATTTTCCATCGTATACGGCATCGTTAAATTCAGGGATGACATTGCCCAGTGGACAGCCTGAATGACAAAATGGAATACCGCAGTCCATGCAGCGCGCGGCCTGCTTATTGAGCTCGTTCTCAGAATACCCTTTATTGAATTCTTTATAGTGCTGTACGCGACCTTCAACAGCTTCTTTTGTTGGAAGCACGCGCTCAAATTCTTTAAAACCTGTAATTTTTCCCATGATCTGTGCTTCCTATATTATGCTTCAACTAATTTTTGACGAATGACATTTTTGTATTCTCTCGGGAATACCTTAATGAATTTATTTTTTTCTCTTGACCAATTTTGTAGTATGAAATCTGCTCTACGGCTATTGGTGAGCAAGATATGACGTTTCAGTAAGGCGATAATTGCGGTTTCGTCTTCACTTTCCAATGGATCCAGATCGACCATTTCCTGATTACAGTTTTCGCGGAAATCTTCATTAATGTCGTAGATCCACGCAATGCCACCGCTCATTCCGGCAGCAAAGTTACGACCTGTAGCACCCAAGATCAGCGCACGCCCCCCTGTCATGTACTCACAGCCATGGTCACCAACACCTTCAACTACAGCTGTTGCACCAGAGTTACGTACGGCGAAGCGTTCACCGGCCTGTCCGTTGACGAATAGATGCCCAGATGTTGCTCCAAATAGTGCAACGTTGCCAATAATGATATTATCTTCCGGTACTAGAGCACTTTCTGCAACTGGATAGATGGCTAACTGAGCTCCTGATAGTCCTTTTCCAACATAGTCATTGGCTTCACCTTGTAATTCAAATGAAAGACCTTTCGTTGAAAATGCACCAAAACTCTGTCCGGCAGAACCTTCAAATTTGAAATTGATGGTATTGTCTGGAAGACCTTCTGAACCATAAAGTTTTGAAATTTCATTGGACAGCATGGTTCCGATGGTACGGTCTGTGTTTTTTACTTTAAATGTGCCAAATACAGGCGTTTTGCTTTCTAAAGCCAACTTGGATTGTTTTAATAAGCCCCAATCCAAAATCATGGCCATACCGTGATCCTGCTCTTCGGTATTGTATAACGATTGTCCAGGCTCGTTGCGTTCCACATGTAGAATGTCTGTGAAATCAATTTTCTTAGCTTTCCAATGGTCTATATTTTCCCGTTTCTTTAAGAACTGAGCCCGCCCGACCATCTCGTTGATGGTGCGGAAGCCAAGATAAGCCATCGTTTCACGGACTTCCTCTGCTAGGAAGGTAAATAAGTTGACAATATCTTCTGGTTTTCCAGAGAATAATTTACGCAGTTCTGGATCTTGCGTTGCAACACCCACAGGGCATGTATTCAAGTGGCATTTACGCATCATGATACAGCCACCGGCAACCAATGCTGCTGTAGATACGCCCCATTCCTCAGCGCCCAATAGTGTGGCGATGATGATGTCACGACCTGTTTTTACCTGACCGTCCGCCTGCAACACAACGCGACTGCGCAATTTGTTTTTAACAAGTGTCTGATGCGCTTCTGCAAGCCCTAATTCCCAAGGCAATCCAGCGTGTTTGATTGAACTGATCGGGGATGCACCTGTACCACCATCAAAACCTGCGATAAGAATCACGTCGGCATGGGCCTTCGCCACTCCGGCAGCAATGGTACCAACACCCGCTTTAGAGACCAACTTTACGTTGATTCTTGCTTGACGGTTAGCATTCTTTAGGTCAAAGATCAGCTGCGCTAAATCTTCGATGGAGTAAATATCGTGATGGGGTGGTGGTGAAATTAGACCGACACCCGGTGTAGAGTGTCTGGTTTTTGCAATCCAGGCATCCACTTTGGCGCCGGGTAATTGACCTCCTTCTCCCGGTTTGGCACCTTGCGCCATTTTGATTTGTAGTTCGTCTGCTTGTGTCAGATAGTTGGAAGTAACACCAAAACGAGCCGAGGCAACCTGTTTTATTGCCGAGCGCATAGAATCTCCATTTGGAAGCGGTTGATAACGCAATTCATCTTCGCCGCCTTCACCGGTGTTCGATTTTGCGCCGATGCGGTTCATGGCGATGGCAAGGGTGCTATGCGCTTCGTGGGAAATTGATCCAAAAGACATCGCACCGGTTGCGAAACGTTTTAGAATTTCACTAGCAGGTTCTACTTGCTCCAATGGAATAGAATTGCGATGTTTTGCAAAGTCCAACAATCCGCGAAGGGTAAACATGTGTTCTTTTTGCTCATTGATTTTCTGCGCGTATTTTTTATAGGTCGCATAATCTCCAGTGCGACAGGCTTGTTGCAATAGGTGAATCGTGTCTGGATTCCAAAGGTGGCCTTCACCACGACGCTTCCATTGATAAATACCGCCTTCTGGCAATAGATTTTGTGGAGTACGGCTTTTTTCAAATCCGCGCCAATGTTTTGAAAGAGCTTCTTTAGCCAGATCATCCAAGGTCATACCGCCGATACGTGAGACAGCTCCGCAAAAGAATTTATCGACAACAGACTTGTCAATACCAAGTACCTCAAAGATCTGTGCACCGTGGTAGGATTGCAATGTGGAGATCCCCATTTTGGAGAAAATTTTCAACAAACCATTGTTAACGGCTTTGACGTAATTTTTGGATAGTTCAGGCCAAGTCAGTTCGGTATCCAAGGTGTTTTGTTCCTTCATGGTACGGATACTTGCCAAGGCCATATAAGGATTGATCGCTGTGGCACCGAATGCCAATAGGCAGGCAAAATGGTGTACTTCCCAAGCATCACCGGCTTCGACCACTAGGCCTACAGCACCACGATTACCTGTTTTGATCAAGTGGTGATGGACTGCCGAAACAGCAAGTAATGAAGGTATAGCTGCATGTTTGGAGTCAATCGCACGATCCGAAAGAATGAGTACTTCAAAACCATCACGTACAGCATCATCCGCATAGCGGCACAAGCGTTCCAGACCGGCTTCCAATGATCCAGGTTTACCATCTGAGCGGAAGTAAGACTGGATGGTTTTTGCTTGGAACAATCCTGTATCGATCGAACGCAATTTCTCCAGTTCTTTGGAGGTCAGGATCGGATGCGGTAAGGTTACACAGTGACAGAATTTCTTGTCTTCGATTAGGATATTGCCTGCGTTACCGATAAATGTTGCTAAACTCATGACCAAGCGTTCGCGAATCGGATCGATCGGTGGGTTGGTTACTTGGGCAAAAAATTGCTTAAAATAACTTGAAATATGTTGTGGTTGATCGGAAAGAATGGCTAGCGGAACATCGGACCCCATGGAGCCTGTTGGTTCGTATCCTGTCAATGCCATTGGGGTCAGGATGGTTTCTAGATCCTCGCGGGAGAAACCAAATGTCTTTTGATATTTGAAAACAGAATCTTTGGAAAGATAGGTGTAGGTTACACGAGGTTCTTCCAGTTCTTCTAGCTTAATTTTATAGTTGTCCAACCAATCACTATAAGGCTGTTGGTTGATCAATTGATCTTTTACTTCGTTATCGGTGAGGATACGGCCTTGTTCCATGTCGACAAGGAAAATCTTGCCTGCTTGTTGACGGCCTTTTTTGATGATGGTAGACTCCTCGATCGGAAGTGCCCCTGCTTCAGAAGCAACAACGACGCGGTCGTCTGAGGTTACGGCATAACGTAGCGGGCGTAAGCCGTTGCGGTCTAATGTAGCACCAATATGCTTGCCATCGGTGAAGCAGAGTGCTGCAGGACCATCCCAAGGCTCCATCAAGGTTGCGTGATATTCGTAGAAAGCACGTTTTAAAGGATCCATTTGCGTATTGCCATCCCAAGCCTCAGGGACCAACATCAACATCACATGGGTGAGACTACGTCCGCTATGTAAAAGCAGCTCGGCTACATTGTCAAGGCAGGCAGAATCTGATTGACCACGGTCAACAATAGGAAGTAAGATTTCCATCTCTTCTTCCGTAAAATACGGCGATGATAAAGCGCGCATACCTGCGTAAAACCAATTCAGGTTACCTGTCAATGTATTGATCTCGCCATTGTGTGCCAGCATACGGAATGGCTGAGCGAGGGACCATGAAGGAAAAGTATTGGTGGAAAAGCGCGAGTGAACTAAGCCAAAAGCAGATACCACACGAGGATCGCGTAAATCAAGATAATAAGTTCCGACCTGGTATGTTGTTAATTGACCTTTGTAAATAATTGTTTTGCAAGAAAGCGATGCAAAGTAAAGGGGGAGAGGGTATTCTTGTTGTTGTTTAACTTTTTGAATGATCAGGCGACGTAGTACAAAAAGTTTGCGTTCAAATTCTTCAGTGTTTGAAACGCCGTCCGGTCTGCTAACAAAAAATTGGACTATTTCAGGTTCTGCACTGAGCGCTGTTGGTCCAATACCTTCACGATTGACTGGTACTGGACGGTAGCCAAGGAATTTCATACCCCTTTCTGCTGCCGCTTCCTCAATCAAATCCCGACATATTTTGTTCATGTCTTCTTCTTTTGGAAGAAAGACCATACCTGTGCCATAATAACCTGGCTCTTCCAATTGTATACCCAAGTTGATACATTCTTCCCATAAAAATTCATGGGGAAGCTGGATCATGATACCCGCTCCATCACCGCTTTCTGGGTCACAGCCACAAGCACCACGGTGCTCCATATTCTCCAACATGGTTAATGCATCTTTTACTTGTGCGTGTGATTTATTCCCTTTGATATGGGCGACAAAGCCTACCCCACAGGCGTCATGCTCAAAATTAGGGTCGTAGAGGCCCTCCGTTTTCGGTCTTTGTTGAATCATCTTTCCTTTTCAAATATTATACATTGCTAATATAGGAATAAAAAACGGAAATATTATAAATATTATAATGAAAATGTATTTAGTTTGATTTTATCATTTCTTTTGATATGTTTTATTGCCGATATTGTATTTGATATTCGCCGCAATCAATTCAGTTTGATGCATCGCTGAATAATGCAACATTTGGCAATATTTTTTGTGGGATATGGAAAAATCATCCCAAGATTGCAAGAATATATATAAATTAGGCAAAGTATTGCATATCCTTTATGCTGTATCGACATGGCTTAACTAAAGAGTGAGATGAAAATAACTGAAATTGAAATTTATCGACTAAGCATTCCTATGGAACCTTTTGTTATCGCAACAGGGACGATGGATTATGCGCAAAATACTTTTATACGTATATATACAGATGCTAATATATATGGTGTGGGCGAATGTTCTGCCTTTCCGATGATCGTAGGAGAAACACAAGATACTTGTTTAGTTCTGGCAAGGGATTTTGCAAAGATTTGGAAGGGGCGCGATCCTTTGGCTATAGAAGAGCGTTTGGCAGAATTGGACCTATATATCGCCGGTAACAAGACGATCAAATCAGCTTTTGATATGGCCTTGCATGATCTGGCGGCCAAACATGCTGGTCTGCCACTTTATCAATTTCTAAAGGGAGCGAAGCGAGAGATTACGACAGATATCACCTTGGGAATTGCGTCTCCAGAAGAGATGGCGTTGAAAGCAAAACGTTTACAGAGCGAAGGTGCGGTCATGTTGAAAGTTAAGTTGGGAAAGGATCCAAAAACAGATATTGCGCGTATACGTGAAATACGTAAGGCTGTTGGATTCGAAATGCCTATTCGTGTTGATGCAAACCAAGGCTGGTCTTATGAGGAGGCATTAGAAGCATTACAGGGGTTGGAACCTTATAAGATACAATTTTGCGAGCAACCGATGCGTACATGGGACGACGAATATTTACCGCAATTGCGTGCAGAAACAATTGTTCCCGTGATGGCGGATGAATCCGTTTATTCTCAACATGACGCAGAGCGTCTCTGCAAAGCGGATGCTTGCGATTATATCAATATTAAATTTTCGAAATCAGGAGGCATACAGGAAGCCTTAAAAATTAATCATATTGCCGCGGAATACGGTATTACTTGTATGATCGGAGGGATGTTGGAATCTCGCTTGGCTTTAGCAGCTAAAGTACATTTCGCTTATGCTGCACCGAATGTCAAGTTTTTTGATCTGGACACCTGTATGGTTGGCCATCTGAAGGACCCTGTTATAGGTGGGATTCAATATGATGGATACAAAATACATATCTCAGACCAAATTGGAATCGGAGCAGATATGGAACAGACATTTTTAGATCAATGCGAGAAATGGATCATTTAAATTGAAAAAATATGAATAGTATGAACTGGGGAATAGGGACACAAGAGATTATTGTCCTGATTATTATCATTATCTTTTTGATAGCGGCCTTTTTGTTTTTCTCTAAGTTGTTGAAAAAGTAGGTTTTAATTGCCTTTTTTTGATTGAATTCCTTCTGTGAACTTGTTTTTCAGTTTTGTAACTTATTTTTAAGTTGTAAAACTGAAAAATAAGTTATAGCTTTATATTAGTATAAACAACGCATCAAATTATGGAAGAATTAACAAAAAAAGAAGAGGAAGTCATGCAGGTGATCTGGAAACTCAACGAGGTCTTTGTCAAAGATATTATTGAGTATCTGGATCCAAGCAGTTCAATTCCTTATAATACAATCTCCTCGATTGTAAGAATATTGGAAAAGAAAGGGTATGTAGGTTATAAGGCCTTCGGAAAAACTTACCAATATTATCCTTTGATTTCGAAGATGCAATACCGGAAATTATCATTCTCGAGAGTGCTCGATCATTATTTTGATGATTCGGTAGAGAATTTACTCTCTTTTATGGTAAAAGAAAAGAAGCTTTCGGCGGAGGATATTCAGAAAATAGAACAACTCATCAAAAAACAAGAAGATCATGAATAGCTTACTTTATTATTTATTTGAAGTTAACTGCAGTCTGGTAATCGGGGCAGTTCTTTATTTTCTGGTATTCAGACAGCTTTCATTTTTTCAATGGAACCGTTATTTTATCCTAGGTTTATGTTTGTTGAGTCTGCTTCTGCCATTTGGAACTGTACGTTTGGGTGAATTATTTCTTCCGTCGGCAAGTCCGGCTCTCGCTTTTGGACAATCCAATACACTAACTCATTCCATCGGAACTGCGAGTGGTCTCGTGTCAGAAGTAGAAATGGCCGATTCTTTCTGGCATTCTTTTTCGATCGGATATGGCATTGCTTATGGTTATCTGCTTGTATCTTTTGTATTGTTGTGCCGCTTTGCGTTTCGCTATATCCGCTTGTACCGTCGAATTGGACAGTTAAGTCAGTATAAATTTGACGGATTTACAATGGTTGCTCCTTTTGGACATTATGCGAATTGTTCTGTGCAGCATGTCATTGTTATGGAAGAGGATCAGCTCAATACGCCAGAAGGTAAATTGATTTTTGAGCATGAGCGTCAGCATATTGTTTTTAATCATTGCCGGGATAAATGGTTGATAGAAATTTTTCGTTGCCTTTATTGGCTAAATCCATTTGTTTATTGGTTGCGTAGACAGCTGTATTTGCTGCATGAATATCAGGTAGACGAGGTGTTAGCCAATCGATATGGTAACAGCGGCTATGCCCGTTTTCTACTGACTCAAACACAGCAGCCATGTCCCACTGGGTTGCAGAGTAGTTTATTTAAGAATAGACATGAGTTGGTGGAGCGGGTACAGGTTATGATGTCAAAACCTTCCTCCAAAAAGGCAAGATGGCAGTACGTATTGAATATTCCATTACTAGGTCTTTCACTGTTATTTTACTCTTTTATTAATCCACCGAAGAGCACTTGGTTTTCTACTTCTTTAAAAGAAGGAAGTAATCGGTCTAAAACGATCATTCTTGACCCCGGACATGGAGGAAAAGACACGGGTGGTATTTCATCTTTCGGATTGGAAGAAAAATCATTGACCTGGGAAACCTGTTTGCTTTTGAAACAGGAGCTGGAGCGCAAGGGGCACAAAGTCGTATTGTCAAGAGCGGCTGATGAATATAAATTACTCGGAGACCGATCGAACGTTGAAGGGGATTTATTGTTATCAATCCATTTCGACAATGTAAAGGGCAAACAATCTCTTCCTATACGAATATTATATCAGTCGGGGGTTAGTCATACGATGCTAGAAGAGCTTAACCGCAAATTTGCGTTTAGTTTGGGCCAAATGTTGCAACAGAATGGACTGGCTGCGGGTACTCCAGCGATAAATACAAAGCTTGCAATTTTACGCGGTGCTAAAATACCGGCGCTTCTCCTTGAGCTGGAGAACATCAATGCCATTGATAAAAACGTAAAACCTGAATTTATCCATAAACTAGCACAGGCTATAGACCAAAGCTTTGAAGACTAAGCGTTAATTTTCGTAGATATCATGAAGTTTAGGATACTTATAGGGTTATCCATGGCATTGCCATGTCTGTTATCGGCGCAAATAGTCCCCAAAACTAAACAGCAATTAATCGACAGCACGATGCTGCGAAATACTGGATCCGATTCAAGGAGGATAGATACAGTGCTTGTTGAGGGATCAGGGCCTCTCGAACAGCAACTTTTGGATCGGGTCCGTATTCGAACGGACAGCAATCCCGTTTTATTGAATGGAAATACGTTGGCTGTTTTAAATGCCATTCCGAGTATACAGGTAGACGAATTAGGCAATTTTTCTTTACAGGGAAAAACGGGCGTGTTGATTACCGTCAACGGCAAGCAGACCTATCTCAACGGAACCTCTTTGATCGCCTATTTAAAATCTATCCCGGCAAGCTCTTTAGAGAGCATTGATCTCATGACCATTCCACCAGCAAAATGGAGTGCGGAAGGGGCCGGTGGAGTAATTGATATTCGTATCAAAAAGGATGTCCTGAAAGGTCTAACAGGAAATGTTTTTTTAGGAGCATCAAAAGGAAGGCTTTGGAAATGTAATAATGGCGTGGGGCTGCAGTATGGAATGAAGAAATGGACCTTAAACTCCAGTTTTTCCGTTGCACGCTCTTCGAATTATTTTGATGTTGACCGTAGGCGTGAACTTGCGTATCGTGAAAATGTTCATTATGTGATCGGACAGCTGAATAAAGAGACGAATAGTACGCAGGAATTAAATGGTCGTTTGGGCATGAGTTATCGAATCGACAAGCAGTCGTCTATTGAATTGAACTGGAATTATCTTCGCAATAATTATGAGGAGATAGGCGTCTATCAAAATGATTTTTCAGCCGATGGAACATTTATAAGTGCAGCCTAGGAATACGATTCCTTTTACATTTGTTAAAAAAATGTGGTCTATACGTGTTTTAAATCTCTATTGGGACGAAAATAGATTATATTCAGTACCTTTGCGGTACTTATTATTTTATAAAAGTTAGAAAATATCATGAGTACTCAAAAAGGACCTATTTCTCAATTTATTGAGCATAATTACCGTCACTTTAACGCAGCTGCATTAGTAGACGCTGCAAAAGGTTACGAGGAGCATCTGTTGGATGGTGGAAAAATGTTGATCTCTTTGGGGGGTGCAATGTCTACTGCCGAATTGGGTGTTTCTTTAGCAGAAATGATCCGTCAAGATAAAGTACACTTTATTTCTTGTACTGGTGCCAATTTGGAAGAGGACGTGATGAACCTTGTC
Source organism: Sphingobacterium sp. UBA7038 (assembly GCF_002494055.1). Taxonomy (NCBI): domain Bacteria; kingdom Pseudomonadati; phylum Bacteroidota; class Sphingobacteriia; order Sphingobacteriales; family Sphingobacteriaceae; genus Sphingobacterium; species Sphingobacterium sp. UBA7038. The sequence goes on along the minus strand of NZ_DLAV01000008.1, from coordinate 174,902 downwards.
GCACACTCACACTACAAAAGAATTCCGAATTATAGAGATTTGACAGCTGAGCAAGAAAGAGAGCTATTGGATAATCACTATAATCGTGTTACAGATACTTGTATTCCAGAAGAGGAAGCTTTTCGTCGTCTGCAAAAACATCTCGAGGATGTTTGGCATGCTGCTGAAGCTAAAGGTGAGCGTTACTTACCACATGAGTTTCTTTATCAAGTTGTTAACTCGGGTGTGTTGGAACAATATTATGAGATCGACCCAAAAGATTCTTGGATTGTTGCAGCCGCTGAGAAAAATTTACCGATCGTATGTCCGGGATGGGAAGATTCAACGACAGGTAATATCTTCGCTTCCAATGTGATAAAAGGTAAATTGAAAGCAAGTACAGTAAAATCGGGTATCGAATACATGATTTACTTGACAGAGTGGTACCGTAACAACTCCGCAGGTAAAGGTGTTGGATTTTTCCAAATCGCAGGCGGTATTTCTGGTGACTTCCCAATCTGTGTAGTTCCGATGATGTATCAGGATCTTGAATGGGAAGAAGTACCTTTCTGGGCTTATTTCTGTCAGATTTCGGATTCAACTACTTCGTATGGTTCTTACTCTGGTGCTGTTCCAAACGAGAAAATCACTTGGGGCAAATTAGATATTGATACACCTAAATTTATCGTAGAATCTGACGCGACGATCGTTGCGCCATTAATTTTCTCCTATATCTTAGGTCATTAATCTTTTTGACATATAGAAAGGAGCGATTCTTCGCTCCTTTTTCTTTTCCCTTTTTCTTCTTTATCTTTACGGTCTAATATTTCTTTTCCCGATGAGCAATCTTACAACAGATAATCCCGTTGCACTTCAGACCTTAATGGATGAAACAATCTTTGGAAATGGTTTTGATTTTAAAGCCGATCTGTCTGTACATCCTTTACAGGAGGAGAACAGTACTCATGTGCAATATGCTGCCCCCTCATCATCGACAACGAAGGATACCTCGTATGTGGCAGTGGGGGTAGGTGCGGAGCAGGCCGCTATGGCTATTGAGTCCGGCAGGGTTGGCGATACTGTTGACAATCTGGAGGTATTGGGAGGTGAATTTATTTATCAAGGAAATAAGGATCAGGGCATACTATTTATATTGCGCTACGAGCAATATCCCTACTTTTCTCCCGCAGCATTGGACGCTTTTGAAAAAACAATTGGTGCCTTGAAATTGACTAAAGAGACCGTTGCGGTACTCAATTTGGCAAATCCCCATAATCCGAATGATTTTAAGCGCATTATGCAGTTTTTTCAACCGACTAAGATTATATTGTTGGGTGTGGAACCCGCGTCTTTGAAACTTCCATTTATTGAACATAATTCCTACATGAAAGGCCGTATTGCAACGGTTTTTAATACGTTCAGTTTTGAAGAGATGTTTGTCGATGTAAATAAAAAGAAGCTGTTCTGGAACGAATTTAAGACCTTTATTGTTTCCTGATTTTATCAGATACTTGTTCTGAATAAAAATTGGGGTTTAATGCTTATTTTTGGGGGCGTGAATTCATGGAAAGATAGTAACATACTACAACGTGAGGAGCACTGTCAACAAAGAGAAAGAACAAACAAAAAGCTAAATTTGAAGAAGATGCTAGAACTTGTATTTGCAACCAATAATGCCCATAAATTGGAGGAAGTCCAAGCGATCGTGGGAAGTGCTTTTATCATTAAGAGTTTAAATGATATTGACTGTAGCGATGATATTCCAGAGACAGGAGAGACCTTTGAGGAAAATGCCAAGCAGAAAACAGATTATTTGGTTAATAAATATGGACTTTACTGTTTTGGAGATGACTCAGGTTTGGAAATTGATGCATTAAATGGCGAACCGGGAGTTTATTCAGCACGTTATTCGGGATCAAGGGATATGGAAAAGAATATTGATCTTGTCCTACAAAAATTAGGCGATAACACCAATCGTACAGCGAGATTCAAAACAGTTATTTCATTATATTTGAATGAGCAGCAGCACTTTTTTGAAGGAAGTATCGAGGGGAAAATTATTGAAGAACGTAGAGGTATTGATGGCTTTGGTTATGATCCTATTTTTATTCCGAATGGCTATGATAGGACGTTTGCCGAAATGACAGCGGCAGAAAAAAATAGCATTAGCCATCGAGCGATTGCAGTTGGTAAACTTGCTACATATTTAAAAACGAAATAGGTTAATAACTACCTCATTTGAGTTATAAATAGAAATTTTCATTTCTCTGAGCTAAGGAATGAGTGCGTCTGATACGATCAGGAGATAGCCTTAAATTAAAAAAGCAGCGCAAAACAATTTGTTTTGCGCTGCTTTTTTGTGCGACTCAGTATTGACGGTTATTTAGCTTTTACTTTTGTTTGAATACTATCTTGAGCAGGTATTATCGCCGATTTATTGGTTGTTGAGTCAGACTTCGCAGCTGCTTTGTCGGTTGCGGTCTTTACATTTGTTTTTGTAGCGCTAACTTTATCCGTTGTTTCAGATGGCTTAGCTGTTTTGGTTACAGCGTTTGTTTTATTGTTTGCAGCACCCACCTCTTTTTCTTCCTCGAGCGTTTCGGTAGTACCAGCTTTCTTAGCGGCACCTTTTTGAGGAGTCGTTGTTTTATCGCCTTTTTTAATAGACTTCATTGTCCCGGATTCTTCACCTTCTGGTGCAGTCGGAACCGTAAATGACGCTTTTGAAAGATCCCTTTTTCGATTTAATAAATCATTTTTTGATTTAGGTCGATCTTCGGGACGCCAGGTGAAATTCGGAAGAAATTCTTTGTCGGCCGTGACTTCAGCAATGGGATAGACTTTGCCATCCACTTTTCGAATAGATACATATTCCTTCAACTTATTATCTTCCATCAAGATCTTGAAACGACTGCTTCGATCATGTACAAGCTCAGTGGTTACATTGGTCTTTTCATCAATATTGTAAAAGATATTTTCTGCATTGCCATCAACAAACAAACGTTCCATACGGTTATTGGTGAAAAAGCTGGTAATCTTACGGCCCTTAATCTGATTGAACTTTAATGAGTCGCTTGTTGCGTTCACCATGAAAGCATTACCGACGAGTAAGGAATTGTCCAATTTCTGATTCTTTACCTGTAAAAATATGGTATCTCCGGAGATTTGTGAGTTTTCGGCCCACATCATTGGTTTTCCCATCAGCCTGAACATCGAATCTTGCATACCATAATACATAGAATCTGCTACAGCCTGCAAGTCTGATTTAAATAATCGTGCATTATAGTAGGCTTTTATAATCCGTGTTTTAGCAGTATCCTGTGCGAGAGAATCTCTTCTATTCTCTTGGGCATTTTTTAAAGCTGCTCCCATCAATTTATCGGATTCACCGCCTTTGGGGATGATCGCTTTTTTACGCAAAACACTATCAGCCTTGAGGTTTTTTTCAATTTCTATCTTGTTTTGATCGCCGACAATAACTGGTGTTTTCTTTGGTGCAATCGGTTTTTTATTTATAAGTGTATCTTGTACTTTTTTAATGCTCTTTTCAAGAACCGGTTTGTCACTGTCTTTTTTAGACAAACTGTCTATTCCCTTGTGAAGGTTAACTCTTGTGTTATCTGATGTACCAGTAGAATCAACTGTTGTTGAGCTGGAATCCTGGTCACCATAATCGACTTCATTGTCATCTTCAATAGCCCCACCTTCACGATTCAATTTAAAATCTTTTGCAATATAATCTCGGCGAAATATCATCTGTGAGAAGAGGGTGTCGGCTGTCATAAAAACAGAATCGACTTGTGAATCAGCCTTAAGGGTTTTACTATTATCGCTTTTGATATTCTTACCTGGATGTTCCTTTTCTTCTAGAACAACTTGCGATGTGGCTTTATTTGATTTGAGTTCATCTTTGTTTTGTTCTTTTTCAATCTTCTTCAATTCCTTGGCTTCATTTTTTCGCTCTTTCTCCGATTTTTGTTGGGCAGGAGACAAAGAAGATACAGAATCTTTTTGTGTTGAATCTTTTTTGACCACCGAAATAATCAGGGGTTTGTCTGTCATTGTAATGGATTCGTTCCTCCCGTTGTACAAACCAAATCCACCATAGGCGTAAAATTTGTCTAAGGTATCAACAAAGACCACATTTTTTACGGCTTTACCGATTCCCACTTGTCTATCGTAGAATAGGCTGTCTCCTTTAAGAAACTTTGTCCCTTCTGTGTAGAGGTTGTTTTTAGAGAAATAAGCCTGGCCCGTTGCCATATGGTATCGGCCTTTTTCAGTATACAGGTTTTCCCCTTTATTTCCCTTGATATTCGTGGGACCATAGAAATCAGTAATGCGTGTATTACCATTATATTTCATGGAGTCTGTGTAGACTTTTACATTGGTCGATCGAACCACAACTTTTTGATTGAAATAAGATTCCCCTGTATTTTCGAAATAAGTAGCTCGCTGGCTTGTAATTGTATCGCTTCCTGATAGAATACGCCCGCCGCTGTAATAATTGCCGATTTTACTTCGCATATTGTAGACAAGATGATCGGTCGTTAATACCGATCCACTAGTGCTGACCATTCGAACAGCGCCTGTAAGCGTAGCGAGCTGCATTGCTGCTTCATAATGTAATTTATTGGAAAATATCTGTGTACCGTCGCGTTGAGTAATGATTACGTTTCCAAAGGCTTCAAAAAATTGTCGGCCAATGTTGTCTTTATGTAAATAGCCACTATCTGATGATAGCGTTGAACCTACATGTTCATAGACTGGACGGTAAAACAAAATATTGCCGTCTTTCCCAGTAATAATATGGGATGACGAAAGAAGCTTTAGTTCATCCTGTTTCTGTGCTTGGACCGACAAGCCAGTTAAAATAAATACAATAAGTGTATAAATGTATTGTTTCACAAGGGCAAAAATATGGATTTTAATTGCTACTTCACTGGATTTCACAAATTTTAAGAGTTGAATTTATCATTCGGACAAAATATACCGTAACTTTGTTCTATGAATGTGCTGGAAAGACTAATGGGCTATATTGAAAAGGAGCATTTGTTGATGCCTCATGATAAAATATTGCTTACGGTGAGTGGGGGAAAGGACTCGATGTTAATGGCACATTTATTTGCAAAAGCAGGGTATACTATTGCGATTGCACATTGCAATTTTCAATTAAGAGGAACAGAATCTGATGAGGATGAAGCTTTAGTTCGGAAATTTGCAACGGAAAATAATGTTCCAATATACGTGAAGCACTTTGATACAAAAGCTTACGCAAAGGACCATCAGATTTCGATTCAAATGGCGGCCCGGGAACTTCGCTATACTTGGTTTGAGAAATTGCGACATGAACTGCAGTTCGATCGAATTGCAGTAGCCCAGCATCTGAACGATCATATCGAAACGGTACTCCTGAACCTTTCACGTGGAACGGGTCTCCAAGGACTCCAGGGTATTTTCCCTATCCGGGAACGCATCATTCGGCCACTACTTTTTCTGAAAGCAAGCGAGATTGAACATTTTGTTGATATGTATGGGATTGCTTATCGAGACGATCAATCCAACTTTTCAACAAAATATGCGCGTAATAAAATAAGAATTGATATCATCCCACATTTTAAAAAACTTCAGCCAGATTTTGAGATAGTCTTCGAGCAGAATATCAATCATTTTAAGGAATCTTATCAGCTGTTGCAGCAATTTGTGGAGCCTATCCGGAGAAAGCTGTTTTATCCTATAGATGAGGGCTGGGGAGTTCGGAAAGAAGACCTGGAACCCTATATGGATAATTTGCCTTTACTCTATGAGTTGTTTTCGGCTTTTAATTTCTCAAAGGCGGTACTAAGTGATCTTCAACAGGCTTGGACGAGAGAGTCTGGGCGTATTTTTCAATCCGATGCCTACCATATGCTCTTGGATAGAAATGAGCTTTTTATTCGTGAAAAGGAATTTATTTCTCCCGACGAGGCTTTAATCACCTCCGAAACTTCAACTGTGGAGTGGAAACACTATTGTTTTCATGCCAATGTTTCTGCGGATCTAGCTATCGTCAAAGCGAGTGAGGTTGCAAAGCTGGATTATGATGTATTAGTTTTCCCGCTCACGATTCGATCATGGAAAGTTGGCGACAGCTTTTATCCTTTAGGTATGGAAGGGCGGAAGAAGTTGAGCGATTTTTTTATCAATAAGAAGATCAGCTTATTTGAAAAAGAAAATATTCCGATCGTAGTGAATGGAAATGGAGATATCCTATGGGTAGCCAATTATCGCATGGACAATCGTTATAAAATTACCACCAATACAAAAAAAGTCCTTACTTTAGTTTGCAAAACTGATTAGCAGCAAAAATTGCTGATGTTAATCAGCGCCAAGGGTCTCTGTTTTGAGAATTAATGCCATATGCTTGATAGTCCAAACAATGGGCCCTGGAGGTGACAAAATCTATAGAAGTAAAAACGAAGTTATTGAGAAGCTCTGCTATTAGAAAACAATGGTGTGAAGTCTCCAAATTAATAGCTAAATCTTAAGTAAATGAAAGAAGGTGTACTTTATTCGGAAAATCAATATTTAGGTCGTGACCGTGTTTGGATAAGCGTGCGTTTGGTGCTCGTACTTTTTTGCTTCACAGCATTTTATTTGAATTTAGACCATTTGATATCGAGTCAATTGTTCTTTATCGTAGGAGTAGGTATTATCATCACGTCCATTGTCATGATGTATATGGTATTATTCCGTACGGAAGTATTTCAAGACCATATACTGATTAGTGGACTATGGTCTACTCGTGTCGTCAAAATCGATCTTGCCTCTATTACAAAAATAGAAAAGGCGCCTTATAGCACATTCTTTTTCAATAATCCGGTTTATAACCTGCATACAAAAGGAAAGATTAAATTCTTTGCTGGTGGCAAAAATGCTGTTTTTTTAACAGATAAAGATGGTCTTACTTACGTATTGGGAACACAGCGCCAAGAAGAGCTCTATCGAATAATTATGGAAACAAAAGGGCGATTAGGAAAGTCTTAAAATTTGTTAATAAATTCTTATCTGACATTTTAAAGACAACAGTTTATCGAGTTATTGGTTAAATTTGAGAAAATAGCAACGAATTAACTATGGCATTTTTAAAATTTATACTTATTGCATTCGCTGTTTACTTTGTAGTAAGATTCTTATTTAGATTATTTTTACCATTTGCAATGCGTAAGGCAGCTGAAAAGTTGATGAAAAAAGCGCAGCAGCAGGGTGGAGCATACGGTAGCCAAGGATCAGGCGGTACATTTTATTATGAATGTAATGGTCAAGGACAACAGGAAAGTAAAAGGTCTCAGCCCGAAGGGAAGGTACATGTCGATTACATTCCACCGAAGGATGGCCCTGAACGTAAAGGGACTGAAACTGCTGGTGAGTTTGTGGATTTTGAGGAAATAAAATAATTTTTAGCAACCCAAATAGCGTATCTTTGTGCTATGTGGCTGAAGCAACTTTCTGTTCTGAATTTCAAGAATTACTCGGAATCATCTTTGGAATTTCTTCCCGAGGTAAATGCGTTTACAGGGAATAATGGTGTTGGTAAAACCAATCTTTTGGATGCGATTCACTATTTATCACTCTGTAAAAGTTATTTCAATCCAATTGATTCGCAGCATATCAAATCAGGTAATGACTGGTTTATGGTACAGGGTGAGTTTGATAAAGAATCAATTAGTGACTTCATTTCTTGTAGCCTTAAGAAAAATCAGAAAAAGCAGTTTAAAAAAAATAAAAAGGATTATCCCCGACTCGCTGACCATATCGGCTTATTTCCTTTGGTCATGATATCTCCCAATGATAGCATCATCGTAACAGATGGGAGTGAAGAGCGCAGAAAGTTTGTCGATAATGTGATTTCCCAGACAGATAATAAATATTTAGATACCCTAATTATTTATAATAAGTTTTTAGCCCAACGTAATAGTCTCCTTAAACAAGCGCGTCAAACCAGTGTATTGGATCTGGGCCTAATCGAAATTCTCAATTTTCAACTTGAAGAAGTAGGAAATATTATTTTCCAGAAAAGAAGGTCTTTTATGGAGGAATTTCAGTCAGAGTTTGATCGACACTATCAGTTCCTTACCGAGGATGCAGAGTCTGTTCACTTACACTATGAATCGCCTTTAATGGCTGATTCTTTTCTAAATATTTTGGAGAAGAATTTGGAACGTGACCGTATTCTGGAACGCACAACTCAGGGAATACATAAAGATGATCTGATCTTTACCATTCACGGTGGAATGCCCTTAAAAAAGTTTGGCTCCCAGGGCCAACAAAAATCTTTTCTAATTGCACTGAAGCTTGCGCAATATTCTTATCTACAACAGAAAAAAGGTTTTAAGCCTTTACTTCTTTTGGATGACATCTTTGATAAACTTGATGATCGCCGTACACATAAATTGATGCAGATGGTTTCAGAAGATGATTTTGGACAGATTTTCCTGACGGATACAGATTCCATGAGAATTCAGCGAATCTTTGACGAAATCAGCCGCCCTGTTCGTATCTTTGATATTGAAGGAGGACAAGTCAATGTATAAGAAGCAAACTAAAAAAAGCCTAGAATTCATTCGGTCAAGCGACGATATGACGATTAAAGAGGGGGTTGAGCGTCTTTTGGAGGCTTATAAGCTACGAAGGAAATTTGATGAAACTTCGATCGCATCTGTTTGGCCTCAATTAATTGGTAAGGCTATTGCTAATCGCACACAGCAGCTATATGTTCGTGATAAAAAACTGTTCGTACGGGTAGAGTCTGCTGTTATTAAGAATGAATTGGCGCTTATGCGAAGACAAATTCTAGGAAGAGTAAATGAATATGTAGGTCACGTCATTATTGAAGAAGTCGTGATTTTATAAAACCTCCTTTCATGTTAGAGCAACTCTTTTAATATTTTTTTCCTATATCTGAGGCTAGTGCCTTAAAACTTTTCTCAAACTTCGAGCGTATTGAATTAAAACGAGTATTCTCATTGACGCGACAGCAGAAGAGGAATGGAGCCCAACTATCAAACAGTTTGAAAAGCAACCGGTCGGAAATGCACAGGTTAGATTTGTCCAAGGTGAATTGTGTTGGATTGTTTTTTCCTTTTCTGAAAACTACTTATAGAAACAAAGCGCAGATTTGACCTTTTCAACATAGCGATAAAAAGACGGATAGCATATAGTTCTTAACTTTCCACAGGGATCGGTTAGTATAGCTTTTTTATAAACACGCTATTTAACAAATTTGTCGATGACCGCTAACTTATACACATTTTTATGTGTATAACCCCCTACTTATACACATTTTGGTGTTTTTTTGACTCCTGTTAATTTGTGTTATTAACAATTTCATGTTGATAAGTGGTTACTTGTGCACATTTTATGTTGATGCGCATAGGTCATTAAGCTACTTATTAACATTCTCTATGTTAATAAGTAGCTTGTTTTGTTAATAAGTATGTTGACGGGAGTAGTTTATGCACAAATTACCAACAATGACGCTGGGGAAAATTTTGCAAATAGGTCAGTATGTAGAATTTCTATTGAAAGTTGGTTTTTATAGGAATTGCTCCAAGTCACCTTTTCCTTCACGAATTACTTCAAAAGTTCCTTCTGTAAGATCAACCACGGTAGATGCGACATTATCGCCATAACCGCCATCTATAACAGCATCAACTAGATCTTCGTATTTTTCGTGAATTAATTCTGGATCGGTAGAATATTCAATAATTTCATCTTCATCGTGAATGGAGGCTGTCACAATAGGGTTGCCTAATTGTCTGACAATTTCACGAACAATATTATTGTCTGGAACACGGATACCCACGGTCTTCTTTTTGGAACTTAGGAGCTTAGGGACTTTAGTTGTTGCGTTAAAAATAAAAGTAAAGGGTCCTGGCAATGCTTTTTTCAATACACGGAATACGGAGGTATCGAAGGATTTTGTGTACTGCGAAATATCTGTTAAATCATAGCAGATAAATGATAGGTTCGCCTTTTCTGGTTTTAGCCCCCTAATTTCACATAAGCGTTCTATGGCTTTTTGTTGCGTGATATCACAGCCAATACCGTATACGGTATCGGTAGGGTAGATAATTACACCACCACGGCGAAGAATATCAACTGCCTGTTCTATTGCCCTGGGATTGGGGTTATCGTTATATATCTTAATGAGCATTTTTATTTTTGTTAAGCACCTGAATTAGGTCTAATCTCAGGCCCTATTGTAGGATGTCAATAGGGCAATGGTTATTATCTGCATTCAGATACACTATATATAAAAGAACAACAGCCAAAATATTTTGTTTTGGCTGTTGTTCTTTAGATTAAAATTCTGCGTTTTTCGGTGTGCGCGGAAATGGTATTACATCGCGGATATTTGTCATTCCGGTTGTGAATAATACCAAGCGCTCAAAGCCTACACCAAATCCTGAATGTGGGACTGAACCAAAGCGTCGTGTATCCAAGAACCACTCCATTTCTTCTGCAGGAATACCAACTTCAGCCATGCGATCGAGTAAGCGATCAAGATTTTCTTCACGTTGCGAACCACCGACCATTTCACCAATACCTGGAAAAAGAATGTCCATGGCACGGACTGTGTTTCTTCCTTGTGCATCCGGCTCATTTTGCTTCATATAAAAGGACTTGATTTCGCGTGGATAGTCTGTTAAGATAACAGGTTTTTTGAAGTGTTTTTCCACCAAATAACGTTCGTGTTCCGATTGTAAATCAGCTCCCCAGTCATCAATTAAATATTTGAATTGTTTCTTCTGGTTTGGTTTGCTACGCTTTAATATTTCAACGGCATCTGTATAGGTTACGCGTTCAAAATCGTTTGTTAAAACAAAGTTCAATTTCTCTACCAGGTTTAATTCTGACCGTTCCGCAGCTGGTTTTGATTTCTCTTCTTCCATTAAGCGATTTGTTAAGAACTCAATTTCTTCTGGACAAGTTTCCAAAGCGTATTTGATGACATATTTCAGCAAAGCTTCGGCCAGATCCATATTGTCTTCCAATTCATAGAAAGCCATTTCTGGTTCGATCATCCAAAATTCGGCTAAGTGACGTGTTGTATTTGAGTTTTCCGCTCTAAATGTAGGGCCGAACGTATAGATGTTTCCAAAGGCCATAGCGCCAAGCTCCCCTTCTAATTGGCCTGATACAGTAAGGTTCGTCGATTTCCCAAAGAAGTCTTCTTTGAAATCGATATCTCCATTTTCTTTACGTGGCGGGTTTTTTAAATCCAAGGTTGTAACCTGGAACATTTCTCCAGCACCTTCCGCATCCGAACCTGTGATGATTGGTGTATGCATGTAGACAAAGTCATTTTCCTGAAAAAACTTGTGTACTGCAAATGCTAAAGCATTACGCACTTTGAAAACCGCATTGAATGTTCCGGTACGGAAACGCAAATGCGCAATTTCACGTAAAAATTCTAAGCTATGCTTTTTGGGCTGTAATGGATATTTTTCGGGATCAGAGTCGCCAATAATACTAACTTCTGTCGCTTTAACCTCAACTTTTTGCCCTTTACCCAGTGATTCTACCAATTGACCTTTTACGCGAACTGCTGCTCCAGTGGTGATCCGTTTTAAGATATCTTCAGGTGTATTTTCAAAATCGACTACTGCTTGAATATTATTGATTGACGAACCGTCATTGATTGCTATAAACTGATTGTTACGGAAAGTTCTTACCCAACCTTTAACAACGACCTCTTTGCCAAATTCTGTGGCATTCAATAGTTCCTTTATTCTTGTGTGTTCCATCTTAATTTTTGGAGATTGACTTGTAAAAGATGCTTTGTTAGAAAAGCAATACAAAAATAAGCTATTCTGTTGGTTTATTGGTTATAAATGTTGATTTAATTCACTTGAAGATGGTTCGTTAATGTGCAAAGGAAAAATATTTTCTGAAATAAAGATGGGTGAAAACGCAAAGCAGGGGAAACGACACATAGCTCACTTTGCTATGAAATATCGGATCGGTAGGAAGTGCTTTTTTTTCGTTGTGGCGTACAGAAATAGCCGATAGAAACAAAAAAGCGCGGATTATAACTAATCCGCGCTTTTTGTTATGATGATTAAAGGAACTAACCTTTTAATACTTTTGTTACCAATTCAGCAGCTTCTTTCAATAAGATTGCGGAATAAACTTGTAAACCGGACTCATCAATTAATTTTTTAGCCTCTTCAGCATTCGTACCTTGAAGGCGAACGATGATTGGAACAGGGATGTTACCGATTTCGCTGTAAGCATCAATTACACCTTGAGCAACACGGTCACAACGAACAATACCACCGAAGATATTAATTAAGATCGCTTTTACGTTAGGGTCCTTTAAGATGATATTGAAACCAGCCTTTACAGTTTCAGCGTTAGCAGTACCACCTACGTCCAAGAAATTTGCAGGTTCACCACCAGCTAATTTGATGATGTCCATTGTAGCCATTGCTAAACCAGCACCATTTACCATACAACCTACGTTACCATCTAATTTAACGTAGTTAAGGTTTGATTCACCAGCTTCAACTTCCGTCGGATCTTCTTCAGTTACGTCACGCATAGCAGCGTAATCTGGGTGACGGTACAAAGCGTTCTCATCAAGATTTACCTTCGCATCAACTGCTAAGATCTTGTCGTCTGAAGTTTTTAATACCGGATTGATCTCAAACATAGAAGAGTCTGTAGAATCGTATGCTTTGTAAAGAGCAGCAACAAATTTTACCATTTCTTTGTGTGCAGCACCAGAAAGACCAAGATTGAAAGCAATTTTACGTGCTTGGAATCCTTGTAAGCCTACTTTTGGATCGATTTCTTCTTTGAAAATCAAGTGTGGTGTTTTTTCTGCAACTTCTTCGATATCCATACCACCTTCTGTAGAGTACATAACGATGTTACGTCCTTTAGCACGGTCTAATAATACAGACATGTAGAATTCTTTTGTTTCGCTCTCGCCTGGATAATAAACGTCTTGAGCTACCAAAACTTTGTTTACTTTTTTACCTTCAGGTCCAGTTTGAGGCGTTACTAATTGCATGCCAATGATGTCAGTTGCTCTTTGTTTGACTTCATCTAAGTTCTTAGCCAACTTGACACCACCACCTTTACCACGGCCACCAGCGTGAATTTGAGCTTTAACAACAACCCAATCAGAATTGTAGTCTTCTTTCATTTTTTTGGCCGCTTCCACAGCTTGCTCTGGAGTATCTGCTACGATACCTTCCTGTACGCGCACACCAAAGCTCTTTAGTATTTGCTTTCCTTGATATTCGTGAATGTTCATTTGCAAAAATATTTGGCGTAAAAATATAATTTTTTGGGGGATAAGACAAGGGATAAGTTGCTCTTTTATCTATTTTTTGACATTTAGACAAAATAAAATGGCTGGAATAGAGAAATAACAGCTTATTTATTCAAACTCGTGGTATCGTAAATTTATTTATCTTTGTCCTATGATGTTACATGCCAAAGGAATTCACAAAGCTTATGGATCATTACCAATTTTGAAAGGTGTTGATATCGCTGTTGAAAAAGGGGAAATCGTCAGTATTGTTGGTGCCTCAGGAGCTGGAAAAAGTACACTGTTGCATATTATTGGTACCTTGGATAAGCCTGATCAGGGAACAGTTTTCATCAATGGTGTTGATGTTCAAAAATTGAATGCTAAAAAGCTCAGTGCTTTCCGTAATGAACATATCGGTTTTGTTTTTCAATTTCACCATTTGCTGCCTGAATTTACGGCCTTGGAAAACGTATGTATTCCAGCTTTTATTCAGGGAAAAGGGAGATCCGAGGCGGAAGCTAAAGCAAGAGAATTGCTGGAATTATTGGGGGTTTCTCATCGTATTGACCACAAGCCCGCTGAAATGTCTGGCGGCGAACAACAACGCGTTTCTGTGGCCCGCGCTTTGATCAATGATCCTTCCATTATTTTGGCCGATGAACCTTCGGGTAATCTTGACTCAGAGAACGCGGCAGCTTTACATCAATTGTTTTTTGATCTTAGACATAAATTTCAACAGACATTTATTATCGTTACTCATAATGAGGAGCTTGCCCGAATTTCGGATCGAACGATTCATATGCGCGATGGGTTAGTCGTGTAACAGTAATCGGGATTATAATTATATTTTTAATGAAGAAAATACTCATAACTTTCGGGACCAGACCTTTGGCGATGCGTATCGCTAAAAGACTTGGGACTGATTTCGAAATATTATATGCAAGTTCAGAAGATATTCCCGAATTGCTTTTAGCCTCAGGGAAATATGCTAAAATTCCAAAAGGTCTTCTTCCTACTTTTGCGCATGAGATACTCAAATTAAGTTTAGACCAAGAGGTTGATTATGTTTTGCCTCTGGGTGGTTTTGAGCTGGAGCCATTGTCCACTGCCAAGGTTTTATTTGAGGAATATCAGATCTCCGTTCTTGTCCCCGATAAACAGCAGCTTGAAACTATTCCTGTTATGGAAAATCCACCTGCTGAATTGCCTTATAAACTCCTTTCGAAGGGGAACAATTTATTGGATTCGACGAGATTTGACAGGCCATTGGATGGATTGTTTGTCACTTCGGATTCAGGCGAGGACTTAGCGCTAATCTGTGTGTCCAAATAGAATCTTATTGTTGTGGCCAGTGTCATTAAGGTTTTAACGATGTCGACACAACCCTTAATTTTAAGCTTTTACTTATCATGATGTTTCCAGAAGATAAAAAGGTATATGTTTTTGAATTGGATGATGTTGTTTTTCCTAAAAAGGATTACTTACTTCAAGTATATTATCTTTTTGCTAGTTTTATAGAATTTACAGAGACTGTTCCTGCGCAAGCAGATTTGGTTCAATTTATGAAAAATCACCTTGAGCATCAAGGTGAGTATTTATTGTTCGAACATGCGCAGCAAACTTTTGGATTTGATCCAAAATATAAAGAGAATTTTGAGCGGCTTCATGTCAATGCAATTTTGCCGCTACGGTTACATTTGTTTGATCATATTAATACGCTGTTTAAGCAATTAAAAGCGGCAGATAAACATGTATGTATTTTGACGAAAGGAAATCCGCTAGAACAACTCAATAAAGTTAAATTTGTGGATTGGGGTGAATATGGGGATGATATAAAGGTTTATTTTAAAGATGAACTTGTTTTTAGGGAAATTGATCCATTGGAGTTCCTCGCCAAGGAGTTTACCGTTGAAACGGCTGCAATTCAATTTGTAGACTAAGTTTACAGTCAGTATCTTTGTTGAATCTACCAACAATAATTGCCATTAAAGTCGTTGTCGATATTGTTGAGAAAAAATTATGATTAGGGATATAAAAGCCCTATTTTTATATAAAGCCCTTGGATTTATGAATAAAGTGAACAAGCCTGCCACGATTAAAGAAATTGCCAAGAAGCTCAAAATCAGTCCTTCGACAGTTTCTAGAGCATTGAATGATCACCCAAGTATTGGACTGGTAACAACAATGCGGGTTAAAAAAATGGCCGAAGAATTGAATTATGAACCCAATCAGACGGCTATATTCTTCAAGCAGCGTAAAACTTTTACGATTGCTGTAATCTTACCGAGTTTGTCTGAACCGTTTTTTTCTTTCGCCATTAGTGAAATTGAAAATGTTGCATCAGAACACCGATATACAGTTCTGATGGGGCAATCCTTGGATGATCCTGATCGGGAAGAGCAAATTTTAAAAACATTTAAAAACCATCGTGTTGACGGGATTTTAATGTCTATAGGTAAAAAGACGACCAATTTGGAATTTATTGAGAAATTGGAATCGTCCGGTATCCCGATTGTTTTCTTTGACTGTGTGCCTAGTTTACCCAATATCAATAAAGTACAAAGTGATCTTTCTACGGGTATGAACGAAGCTGTGGACGCCTTCGTAGCCCGTGGACACAAAGTTATCGCGCTTGTAAATGGGCCGAAAACACTGCCCGCTAGTGAAGACAGAAAAGTAGCTTACCTATCGGCAATGAAAAGGAATGGGATGGATATTCTGGAGAAGAATATCATCGAAACGGATTTGAGTACGGAAGGAAACGAGAAAGCGATGGATCATATATTCGCGATGTCTGAGCGGCCTTCAGCCATTATATCTTTTAATGACTTTGTTACACTTGATTTGATGAAAGCAGCCAGACAAAAGGGGCTTGTCTTAAATCAAGATATTTTCTTTATTAGTTATGCCAACTATCCGTTATGGCAATATATGGAAAATCCGCCAATGGGACGCATAGAGCAATTTCCAGGCATGCAAGCGCGTAAAGCCGCTGAAATCTTATTTGAACGCATTGACAATACCGAAATTGTCGATCAACAGATCGTCTTTAAGTCACGATTGGTTATGTAATCGCTATTATCCATTCGGCAATAAAACTAAAAAGGGGAAANNTTTCCCCTTTTTAGTTTTATTTTTTTTAATACTACAAGTGGATCACTTCACCGTAAGCATCAGCACAAGCTTCCATAATCGCTTCACTCATTGTTGGGTGAGGATGGATCGTTTTAATCATTTCATGACCTGTTGTTTCCAATTTGCGGGCAACAACAACTTCTGCAATCATCTCGGTCACATTGGCTCCGATAAGGTGTGCGCCTAGAAACTCACCATATTTAGCGTCAAAGATAACTTTAACAAAGCCATCTTTCGCACCAGCAGCTGAAGCTTTTCCTGAAGCTGAGAATGGGAATTTACCAACTTTAATTTCATAGCCGGCTTCTTTTGCCGCTTTTTCAGTATAACCTACAGAAGCAATTTCTGGGGAGCAATAGGTACAGCCTGGGATATTATTGTAGTCAATAGGTTCAACATGTAGCCCTTTGATTTTTTCAACACATGTGATCCCTTCTGCTGAGGCAACGTGAGCCAGGGCTTGGCCTTTAACGATGTCACCGATAGCATATACACCTTCGATGTTTGTTTTGTAGAAATCATCTACAACAACACGGCCGCGATCAGTTTTTACACCAACCTCTTCCAAGCCGATATTTTCGATATTTGGAGCGATACCAACAGCCGATAAGACAATCTCTGCTTCGATAACTTCAATACCTTTTTCTGTTTTGATTGAAACTTTGCTCAACTCACCTGTTGTGTCAACGGATTGAACTTCAGATTTCGTTAAGATGGTGATACCTTGTTTCTTTAAGCTTTTCTCTAATTGTTTTGAAATTTCTTCATCTTCAACAGGAACGATTCTATCCATAAACTCTACGATCGTTACCTTTGTTCCGATTGCATTATAGAAATAAGCGAATTCAACACCGATTGCACCGGAGCCAACAACAACTAAAGACTTTGGTTGCTTAGGAAGTGTCATTGCCTGACGGTAACCGATGATTTTTTTACCATCTTGCGGTAAATTAGGCAATTCACGTGAACGTGCACCAGTCGCTAGGATGGTATGTTTTGCCGAATATTCTTTAGTAGAACCGTCTGCTCCTTTCACATCGATTTTACCACCTTTTTTAATTTTTGCAGTTCCATTGATGACGTCGATTTTATTCTTTTTCATCAAGAACTGAATACCTTTACTCATTCCTTCAGCAACCCCGCGACTTCTTTTGACAATGGCGTCAAAATCAGCCTCACCACCTTGAACATTGATGCCGTAATCAGCGGCATGGTTTAAATATTCAAATACCTGAGCACTTTTCAATAATGCTTTTGTAGGGATACAGCCCCAGTTTAGACAGATTCCGCCTAATGATTCGCGTTCAATAATCGCTGTTTTGAACCCTAACTGAGCGGCTCTAATGGCAGCAACATACCCGCCTGGACCACTACCGATTACAATGATGTCGTAATTCATATAAATAAATATTCTGTAGTTGAGTGTTATAGCTTCAAATGACAAAATATGTGAAGCATATATTCATTCAAAAGTACGCATTTTTTCTGATGAATATGAACTATTTATTGTAAAATTGGCGGTTTCTGATAAAACACTGTCGCTGTTTCTGGCTGAATGTCACATCCTGGTCAAAGGGGGAAAAATAATAGTTAAAGCGTTTTTAGTGTCTTATTTTTGAAGTTCACAATACACAGTTTATCATTATGTTAAGAATATTCAGACAGATCGCCTTGTGGGAAGCTATCTCCACCATTTGCTTGTTTTTTATTGCTATGCCCTTGAAGTATTTTGCGGGAATCCCCGAAGCTGTCAAAATAGCCGGTTCCATTCATGGCTTCTTTGTTGTTATTTTTGTGGTTATGCTGATTATGTCAACAGTAGAATACAAGTGGCCTATATTAAAAGCGGTAAAATATTTCTTAGCATCCTTGATCCCTATTTTTGGCTTTTGGGTGGAATTGGACCTTAAAAAAGAAATCGAAGGAAAAAGACAGAAGTCATAGTGTTTGTATAAAAATTCAAATGCATGATTTTTATAAAGGTTCAGGAAGAGGTAAGAGAAGGAATTGGATTGCGAATAGACCAGAGGAATCACCTGTATTCAATGGACGAATACTTGTGTCCCTTTCCTTTGCGGGAGATATCAATTAATAAGAACAGGAGAGAGATGTTTAATCCTCTCTACCTGTCTTCTCAATACCCATATACGCATAGGTAATGCTATCCCTTCCGTGGGGAGCAGGATTACCTTCTTCATCCAGGTTTACAAAGACCAATTTATCGATTGATAGAATTGTTTTTCTGGATATTTTATTGCGGACCTCGCAGCGCATCGTTAACGATGTTGTTCCAAAATTGATCGCTTCAATACCCAGTTCAAGTATATCGCCTTGTTTGGCTGAGCTTACAAAGTTAATTTCTGAAATAAATTTCGTAACCACTTTGGGGTTTCCTAATTGAACGATAGCATAAATGACCGCTTCTTCATCAATCCATCGCAGGAGTGTTCCGCCAAATAATGTTCCATTGGGATTTAGGTCTTCGGGTTTGACCCACTTTCTTGTGTAAAAATTCATCGTGTTTAGGTAGTTAAGAGAAAGGGGAAAAGTTTCCTTTTCCCCTTACGTTTCGATATTTATCGCCTAAGCGTGTATTGCTCTATTTGCTGTAGCTGCTAGCGCCGCCTCTTTGATTGCTTCCGTGTAGGTTGGGTGTGCGTGGCAAATACGTGCGATATCTTCTGCAGATGCACGGTATTCCATAGCTACGGTTGCCTCACCAATCATATCTGCTGCACGAGGACCGATCATATGTACACCTAATACTTCGTCAGTTGTCGCGTCTGCCAGTACTTTTACAAAACCGTCGGTGTCACCCGATGCTTTTGCACGACCAGAAGCTTTGAAAGAGAATGATCCAGCTTTGTATTTTACACCAGCCTCTTTAAGTTGTTCTTCCGTCTTGCCAACAGAAGCAACTTCAGGCCAAGTATAAACAACACCTGGAATCAAATTATAATCAATATGTGGTTTTTGACCTGCGATATATTCTGCAACATATACACCTTCGTCCTCAGCTTTGTGTGCCAACATTGCTCCAGTGATCACATCACCAATTGCAAATACACCTTGCACTGCTGTTTCCAGATGGGCATTAACGGGGATTTTCTTACCTCTTTCTTCTACTGTGATGCCGATATTTTCTAATCCTAAACCTTCAGAATACGCGGTACGACCAACGGCTACGATACAGTAGTCGCCTTCTAAAGTTACTTCTTGTCCTTTTGGATCTTCAGCAGTTACTTTTACAACTTTACCTTTCGCGGAAGCTCCAGTCACTTTATGACCTAAATAGAACTCCATGCCCAATGATTTTTTCAAAACACGTTGTAGTTCTTTTCCTAAGCCACCATCCATTGTACCGATGATAGATTTTGCAAATTCAACAACAGATACTTTTGAACCCAAACGCGCATAAACTGAACCGAGTTCCAAACCGATAACACCACCACCAATGACAATAAGGTGTTTTGGTATTTCTTTTAGGTTAAGTGCTTCGGTTGAGGTAATGATTCTTTTTTTATCAACAGGTAAGAAAGGCAATGAAGTCGGTTTCGATCCCGTTGCGATAATTACATTTTTAGCAGTGATCTGCTCTGTAGAACCATCTGCTTTCGTTATTTTGATGGTGTTTTTGTCCACAAATGAACCGACACCCTGAAAACTGTCAATTTTATTCTTCTTAAATAAGAAGGTGATACCGGCAGTATTTTGGGCAATGACATCGTCTTTACGAGCAATCATCTTTGCCATGTCTACTTTCAGATCTTTCAAACTGATGCCAAATGCATCAAAATTGTGCGCAGCATTGTGGTAATGCTCCGAAGAATCTAAAAGCGCTTTTGAAGGAATACATCCAACGTTAAGACAAGTACCACCAAATGTGCTATATTTTTCAATAACAGCTGTTTTTAATCCTAATTGGGCACAACGGATAGCTCCTACATATCCGCCTGGACCACTTCCGATTACAATTACGTCGTATTGCATTGATTACGTTTTATTTTTTTGTAGCACAAATTTAATGATTATTAATGGGATAGGAAATCAAAACTTACGATTTGTGATCAAAGACCCTTACTTTACATTTTTTTGATAAAAGAATGGAAAGTATGCACCTTGGGGAGGAACGGGGCGGTGCTTATAAAGGGGATAAATCTAAAAAAGGATATTCAAAATATGAATATCCTTTTTTTACTTATTTGTTATTCTGCAACAATTTTTCCTTGCATGACACCATAGTGACCAGGGAAGCTACAAATAAACGTATAAACTCCTTTTTCAAGTGTAAATGTGATTTTATCAGTTTCTCCAGGTCCCAATAATTTGGTGTGGGAAACAATTGAAGATAAAGCTGATTTTGGAATATATTCGTCTGCAGCAGCTGCAGCAGCCTCAGCACCGAAAGTTGGAAGATCAACACCTGGTTTTAGGATAACGACGTTATGTCCCATGGACTCTTTCGGCATAGTACCTGCATTTTTGAAAGATAATTCTACTGGTTCACCCGCTTTTACACGGAAAAGATCCTTATTATATTTCATTTGATCGTTACCTTCTAAAGATAAGCTGTTGGAAATAGCTACGTTTTCAATACCAAGCACTGTTTCTGTTGCTTGGCTTTCGGTTGAAGTTGTCGCTTCTGTACCAGTTGATTTTTCAGACTTGTCACTGTTTCCACCACAAGATGCAATTGATAAAGCAACTGCAACTGCTGGTATCATAAAAAGTTTTTTCATTTGAATGATTGTTTGTTTATCTTTTATTTATTGTAGGCATTTCCGCAGCCTTTAGCGGTTTAGTGATGAAGTTATGACGAACTTGATTCCTTTCTGGATGTGCGTTCTTGAGAAATAACATCAAAACATATTGTTTATGTTCTAAAATTAATGATTTCATTGATAAATTGAAACTATCATTTCAATTTTGACAATAAAGTATCAATTGTTTTATATAATTTGATAGGATCGAATGGCTTTCCGACAACTTCATTGGCTCCAGCATCGAGCGCTTCCTGTTGTTCGGCTTGAAGCACAGAGGCTGAAATGGAAATAATCGGCATGTTTGCGATTATCGGATTCGTGTTTCGACGTATTTCCTTGATCGCTTCAAAACCACTCATGAGTGGCATATGGGCGTCCATAAACACCAGATCAATTTTTTTCTTATTGATTTCTTCTAATGCAATGAGGCCATTGGTCGCCAAAGTGATCTCGCAATTCCAGCTCTTCAGGATATTTGCCAGCATAAAACTGTTTAATTCATTGTCTTCAGCAATGAGAATCATCGGAAAGTTGAACTTGGGTAATTCCGTATAGAGTACCTGCGTTTCTTTCTCTACCGGTTTGTCTTTGATTTTGTCAAAGGTACATTCAAAAGAAAATATACTTCCTTTACCGTATTCACTTGAAGCAAAAACCCGACCGTTGAGCAGCGCAGCAATACGTTTTACAATCGCAAGACCTAGTCCTGTACCGCCAAACTTTTTGGTGATACTATCCTCTCCCTGTTCAAACGCAATAAATATTTTCTCCAGGGCGTCTTCTACAATGCCGATCCCTGTGTCTATTACCTGAAACCCTAAACAAATGCTATGGTTATCTTCTGCTAGGAGTTGAATCTTTAATACAACAGAACCTTCCGAGGTGAATTTAAAACTATTGGAGATAAAGTTGGTCAGTATTTGTTTTAATCGAAGTGGATCGGTTAGAAAATAACTTGTGATCCGATCGTCCACATCAATTGAAAAATCCAGGCCTTTGTAGACCGCTTTATCAATGAAGAGATTGTTTAGATCATCCGTAATATCATGTACAGAGGTAGATTCCATATTAAGTTTCATCATACCCGAGTCAACTTTCGATAGGTCGAGTATGTCGTTGATAATAGTCAACAGATTTTGAGAGGCAGAATCCAATTTATTGATCCAATTTTCTTGCTCTAGCGTGAGCTGCGAGTTTTTTAGCATCTGTGTAATGCCCATAATACCGTTAATCGGGGTACGGATCTCATGGCTCATATTGGCCAAAAAGGTTTCCTTGGATTTTCGAGCAAGATCGGCCTCTTCTTTAGCTTTGAGAATCGCCTGTTTTGATTCTTCTAAGGCTATGTTTTTCTCTTTAATTTCTTGCTGTATCAGTAATTGCTGGACAAAAGATTTTACTTTCGCGATCGTTGCTTCCGGGTTAAGCGGTTTATATAAATAATCCACAGCTCCACTATTTAGTCCCTGAATAAGGTATTTGTCTTCTTTTGAGATTGCTGTTACCATAATAGGGATAATATGGTTTGTTTTCGGATTCTTCTTTAGGAAGGAAACAAATTCAAAACCATTGATCTCGGGCATCTGTACGTCAACAAGTGCTAAATCAATATCCTCTTTCCAACAGATTTTCAAAGCTTCGTTGGGATCTGTGCTCGTCACTATATTTATATTTTCGATATCCTCCAGTAATGCTGTTAGACTGATAATATTTTCAATTTTATCATCGACAATCAATATATTTACCTTCTTCATTTTAGCAAATCTAAATACAATTTTAAGTCAACTGTTTGACGTAGTCCTTTATTTCTTGAATGCTCAAAATGCGTTCCTGCGCATCGAGTTGAATAGCTGCTTCGGGCATGATGGGAACTTCAGCAGTCACAGGGTCTTGTACAAATGTCTTCCCGCCGTATCGTTTTATCATTAATAATCCTTGTGCACCATCCTGATTCGCCCCAGAGAATAAAATAGCTGTACAATTTTCTTTATATATTTCGGCTACGGATTCAAAAGTCACATCAATTGATGGTCTGGAATATTGAACAGGTTCTGAGATATCCAAAGAAAAGCTATAGTCTGGTTCAACTAAAAGATGATAGCCTGCAGGGGCAAAATAGATCGTTCCATTTTCTATCGCTTCCTTATCATCTGCAGTTTTTATTTTTTGAACAAGTGCTTTAGATAGCGTGTCCTCAATACTAGAAGCATACTTAGGGTTTCTGTGTACGATGACAATAACGGGTATGCGAATTGGCCGTTCCAATGACTTTAAAATATTTAGAATCACACTAAACCCACCTGCAGACCCCGCTAATAAAAGAATTTTTCTTTCCATTACCTACTACCCAATTTTTTGGTAAATATTCTGTTTTTTGTTTACGATCTTAAATTTAGCAGCATCTTTATAGTTGATTAAAGATTCTTTTGCTCCCAAACATAAGAAGCCCAGATGGCAAAGTGAATGATAGAATAAATCCAGGACTTTATTTTGCAATTCAGTATCAAAATAGATCAATACATTACGGCAGGTAATCAGTTGAAATTCATTAAAAACGCCATCGGATACCAAACTATGTATGGAGAAAAGGACATTTTTTTTAAGACTATTATTAATGGTAGCGGCGTTGTACATCGCTGTATAATAATCTGACAATGAGTTTTTCGGTTCCGTCTTAATAAAATTTTCCGAGTATTCCTTAACTTTCGTAAGCGAATAAATACCGCGTTTTGCCTTTTCTAACACTTTGCCATTGATATCGGTGCCATAGATAAACGCCCGTTGGTAAAGATTTGCTTCTTCTAATAAGATGGCTAGCGAATAGACTTCTTCGCCAGTCGAACAACCTGCACTCCAGAGTTTGATATGTGGATAAGTTGCGAGATAGGGAAATACATCCGTTTTTACAGCTTTATAAAAATCGGGATCCCTAAACATTTCAGTCACATTGACTGTAATTTCCTGTAGGAAATAGGTGCTGAATCCGGGCTGATTGATCAAATTGGACTTTAGCTCCTGTAGATTGAGCTTGTTAAGTTCCATTATTCTAGTCACACGTCTTTTTAAAGAAGCTCTTGTATAGCCGGACACATCATATCCGTGGAGATTTTTGACTATATCAATAACTTCTTCTAACTCTTCAAAATTGATCATTGCTACTATTTTATCAGTTAACTCAGCCATACGCGCATTAGGGATATTAATTTGTCAACATCAACCGGTTTACTAATATAATCGTTTGCACCAACAGCAATTGTTTTTTCCCGATCACCTTTCATGGCTTTCGCTGTCACAGCAATAATTGGAAGGTTTGCAAATTTCTTGTTTGCCCTTATTTTTTCAATAGCTTCATAACCATCCATCACGGGCATCATGATATCCATTAAGACAAGGTCAATCTGTTCATTTCGTTCAAGAATATCTAATGCCTCCTGACCATTATTGGCAATTTCAATGTTCATATCATAGCTTTCAAACGCCGTGCTAAGGGCAAATATATTTCGCATATCGTCATCTGCTAGTAGTACTGTTTTGGAAGCTAAATTGTTTTCAGCAATGACAGAAGCTCCGGCGTGATTGAACATATTGTATTCGCGCTTATTGCTGCGGATTTTATTTAAGAATAAATTAACTTCATCGATCAGGCGATTATTTGATTTCGCTGACTTAAGGACCATCGCTTGGCTGTGATGCAAAATTTCGGAAGTCTGCTCTGTGGTGAGTTCCATTGCCGTATTGATGATAATAGGTAAATCCCTAAATTGATCGTTCGATTTGATTTCATTCAGGAGTTCAATGCCCGATTTGTCAGGAAGGTTTAGGTCCATAATGATGCAGTCAAACAATTTCTCTTGATCTAATAAATCGAAAGCCTGTCTCGCATTGAAGGCCTGAAATATCTGAATGTGCTGTTCTTCCAAAGATTGTTTGATAAAATCGCTTTGGATTTCCTGATCTTCCACCAGCAGAATTTTTTTCAGTGGATGACTAGTCGATGCTTTTATTTTTAAGAATGTTTCAGCCAAAGATTCTTCTGACACAGGTTTAGCCATAAACCCGATGGCCCCGGCAGAAATAGGTTCGTCATGTAAAAATGTTCCTGCCGACATCATGTGCACAGGAATCTCCTTGGTGCTGTCGATTTTTTTGAGGTTACGAAGAACTTCCCAGCCGTCCATTTTAGGCAACATAATATCTAGGATAATCGCGGCAGGGCGTAAATTCTGTGCTTTTTGTAGCCCATCTTGCCCATCATAGCTGATGTATACATCGTAGCCGTTTTGTTCGGCGTAGTCTTTTAGAATATCTGCAAAAATGAAATCGTCTTCAATAATCAGCAGTTTATTGTGTTTTCCATCGTTGTCGATTGACTTTGTTTTTTCGACTATAGGATTTTCCTTCGGAATTTGTGTTGGCGGATTACTTTCTTTTTCGATAGATGGTACTTTCGGAACCTGAATTTCTTGTTCTAGCGGGATACTGAAGGTGAAAATACTACCTTCACCAACCTTACTGGATAAGATTATTTTCCCTTTTAATAAGCTAGCAATTTCGCGGCATATCGATAAGCCTAAACCTGTGCCACCATATTTACGGCTCGTTGAGCCATCTTCCTGTTTAAAAGCATCAAAGATAAGCTCTTGTTTTTCAGGGGCGATCCCGATCCCGTTATCTTTGACCGTAAAAAGAAGATTTTCTGCTTCAGCTATTATTCCTAAAGAAACTTCGCCTTTTTCACTTGTAAACTTGAACGCATTCGATAATAAATTCTTGAGGACTTGTTGTATACGATGTTCATCACCAATGAATTCCTGCGGTGCATTTACATTGACATCGAGTAAGAAGTGAATATCTTTCGACGCTGCGGTATCGCTGAAAAAATCTTTAATATAATTGACAAGGTCGTACGTGTTGATACGTTCTTTTTGGACTTCAACCTTCCCCGATTCAATTTTTGCCAGATCCAACAATTCGTTAATTAAATGTAGGAGATCTGAGCCGGCACTATGAATAACAGAAGCATACTTTATTTGGTCTTCACTGAGGTTTTTCTTTTTGTTATCCTGAAGTAATTTGGCAAGAATGAGAATACTATTGAGTGGTGTCCGCAATTCATGGCTCATATTGGCCATAAATTCAGATTTATATTTGCTCGACAGCTCTACTTCCTCTATTTTTTGAGCTATGGCCTGACGGGCTTTTTCCAGATCTTCATTTTGTGCAAAGAGCAATTTGGCCTTCTCGTCCAGCTCATTATTGGTTTGGATAAGCTCTTCCTGCTGTACTCTAAGCTCTTCCTCAGAAGCCTCCAACAAATGTGTCTTATGGATTAACTCCTCATTGGTTGTTCTCAATTCCTCCTGTTGAGTCTCTAATTCCTCTGTTTGTTGTTGAAGTTCCTCATAAAGATCAGCAAGCTTTCCATGCGTTTGGGCTACTTTTATGACAACGGCAATGTTATCTTTTGCTTTATCCAAGAAGTTAAATCGCAGTTGCTCGTCCTTCGCATTAATAATTGGGCAACAAATTTCCATGATACCGACACACTGGTTTTCATAAGAGAAGGGTACAATATAAATCTCAGTTTCTAAGCGGTCGGATAATGAGGTTTCTAAGATAAGATGCTTGTGGTCGACGTCCTTTATTTTAACGACTTCATGATTGTTTGCGACTTCGCCCAAAATACCATCGTTTTCCTTAAACGTTCGTTTGATAAACTGTGTGGAGGAAATGCCAATTTTGTGGCAAAGCTGATACTCCTGATAGTTATCATCGAAAATATAAATAGTCCCACCTAAAGCTTTTGTCGTGGAAGCAATAGCATGTAGGCTTATTTCGGCAATTTTCTTGTCTGTATAGTCACCGCGTAATTGTTCGTCGATGCCATTTATAGCATTCAAAATCCAGTTATCACTGTTGGTCTGGTCTTGCAATAGTTGGAGGCGGTTATTGGATTCTTGCTGACTTTTCACTGTAGACCTCAGAAATCTAGAGATCGAGGAAATTTTGGCGAGAATATAGAAAAATCCACTTAAGCCAATAGCGATAAAAAGGTAAGTAATGTACTGGGCCAGTTGTAGTTCATTTCTAGATCTTTCTAAGAGTCTTGCCCGTTGATCCAATAAGTCTCTCGACATGAGATCGATCTGATTTAATATCGCGGCTTTTCGCTCGTGAATATTATGGGATATGGATTGTGTTTCCTTCGTGTTGTCAATATCCTGCTCAAAGTCGTAAAATGCAACAATATCCTTTCGGATGTTTTCAGTGCTGTTTGGCTGAACATGATAGAAATCATCTTTTAGACTTAAAGATCGTAACAGTTCATCCATTTTTTTTAAGTCCATTTTATAAGGAATAAATAGTGAAGCGTCTTTCTTATTCACGTAATCAAGTTTGATGTCATTTACCTCGTCTACACTTGATTTGATTTCATTAATGATATTGAATCTATTTTCGGCGACACGAACAATACTTCGCTCGTTATTTAAGTTATGATGCAGCGATATGAAAAAATATAGGGCTGAAAGGAAGATAAGCGAAAAAGAAATGATCACTCCAATGGTAATTTGCTTTCTATAATTTTTTCGATCCATGTGAGAATGAGTTTATCGTTTTACTTTTCTGTAGGTATTGTGTTTCGATGGTACCTGGGGAAAAAGATATATGTAAAATAACAAAAAAACTTGCTATTCCTAAAATAATCAAAAGTCAGCATAGAAACAAACCTGTACAGCCGTCAAGGATCCCACCAATCTATTTGCGCACAACATCGACTTTTTGTTGCATAAGCGTAACTTAGACCATTTTTTGTCTTTTCATTCTTAGTCGCAGCACATTGGGGGCAAGTAGTGATCAGGTTTGATATTCTAACAGTATTTGTTCAGTGCTCGTTCAGTGATTGTTCAGTGCTTGTTCAGTGATTACTCAGTATGAACTGAATATTGAGTGACTGATCACTGTTTAATAATAGATGGAAAACTGTAGTAAGCTTTAAGGTGATATGAAGATCTGTCAGACCGATTGTTATTTCGATTGATAATAAGATATTATGGTAATCATCAAATAGTAGAATCTATGAAATAGAAGAAGAAAAAATACTTATAAAAACAAAACCCTGATGATGGGCACCAGGGTTCGTTACTAACCAATTATAAACCTAAATTATGAAAAGACTCTTTAAGGGCTTCTAAACTAAATTAGTTGCCGTGTTGTGCCGTGAAAACTAAAAATGATTGTTTTTTTAATCTTATGCAAGCTTCAAGTCAATAACTCTTCTGATTGCTTGTTGTTAGTGTTTCATAGCGAGATAACCTTTAATTATCTTCTACAAAGATACGGTAAATATACCGTAGCATCCAAATATTTTTAAGAATAAGTTGCTAATACAACTATGTTGTGACACACAAATGATATTTTGGCTTATCTGAATAATTATCTGACAGTGTTGTCAATTAGATCAGTATCGCTTCGCGAATTATTACTCGAAATGCCTTACTTTTACAAAAAATATATTTATGGTATTGACTGAATTTAAATCGATAAAAGCATTTGTATTGGATGTAGATGGTGTGCTGACTGATGGTACTGTGCAAGTTAATGAAGAAGGGCATCAGTTACGTACATTTCATATAAAAGATGGCTATGCCATGCAGTTGGCGATCAAGAAAGGTTATCCGATTTTTATTATCACAGGTGGAGGTTCGAAGGGCGTCGAGCAGCGGATGAAGGGTTTGGGGATCAAAGAAGTCTATTCAAAAGTTACGGACAAGCTTTCTAAAATGAAAGAACTTGCTTGTGATTACAAGCTTGAATTAAATCAATTGATGTACATCGGCGACGATATCCCTGATCTTAGCTGCATGAAGTCCGTTGGGATAGCTGTTTCTCCGGCAGATGCAGTAGAAGAGATCAAGAAAATTTCACATTATGTGTCTGGTTTTTGTGGCGGAAAGGGAGTTGTACGTGAATTGATCGAAAAGGTAATGAAAGTACAAGGCAACTGGTATGAGGATGAAACGGTAAAAAGCATATAGGGATGTTGAAAAATCTAAAAAATAGAACAATTATATTAGGGTCTCAGTCTCCACGGAGAAAGCAGCTGTTAGCAGGGCTTGGACTGACATTTGAAGTCGACGTACGGGAAACGGCAGAATATGTGGATCCGAATTTGTCTGCAGCTGAGGTCGTTCGTCAAATTGCTATTTGTAAAGCGGAAGCATTTGCGGATAAAAAAGATTGTTTGGTTATCTGTGCCGATACTATTGTGGTATCGGATAAGGGCGAAATCTTAGGTAAGCCCAAAGATGAACAGGAAGCCAGAGAAACGCTAACAAACTTGTCTGGTCAGAAACATGTGGTGCTGACTGCTGTAGCGATCTCATGGGAGGGTAAGATGAGCACTTTTGTCGAGACGACAACTGTTTATTTTTACGAACTAGAGCTGGATGAAATCGATCATTATGTTACTCAATTTTCGCCACTAGATAAAGCAGGTTCTTATGGAATACAGGAATGGATCGGCTTAATCGCCATAAAAAAGATAGAAGGGGAATACAATAATGTGGTCGGATTACCCACGGCAAAGCTTTATCAAGAATTGAAAAAGTTAATATAAAAAAAGCGGCTTTTGCCGCTTTTTTATTACTCTTTGATTTTTTTTAGCTTACCTGTTATTTGATGAAATAACGAACGCCGGTGTAGAACATGCGTCCTGTTAAAGGACCCCAAAGCATTGACGTATCAAAATAGTTTCCAAAGGGTTGATCCGCGGCAAGGATTGGCATATTTTGGAAATAATTAGACAGATTTTCTCCGCCCACATACACGGTGAAGTTTTTCTCTTTCCCAAAAGTTTTGCTAATCTGCGCATTCATTGTCGCATAAGCCTTTGATGCTGTAGGCATTTGATATTCAACGGGGTTCTCTGCTGTTGATGGAATGCGTTTTTGTCCAACGACATTCAATGTATAATCTACACTCCAGCCAGAATGGTGATTATATGCCAGGTTGACAAAACCACGGTGTTTGGCCAATAGCGGTTTGGTCTTTCTGCCACTTTCAAAATCAGTTTGAACATCAAGTAAGCGATAGGCCAACCTCGTTTCAAAATGTGGTGCTGGCATCAAGCGAAATTCTGTTTGCAAACTATTGGAGAAAGATTTTCCATTCAAATTATAAAAATTGATCTCTCGGGGATTTTCGTAATCGACCACGACCTGATTAGAGAAGCTGTTATGGAAAAATTCAACTGATGCCGAAGCCTCACGTCCGAAGATCCGCATACTTTGGTCTATCGCTATTCCGCTATTCCAGGAGACTTCAGGTTGTAGGCCATAAGCCTTATCGTATATATTAGGCGATTGGATAACCAATTTTCTGCTACTAGCCAATACTGCCGTGTTCTCCGCAAATATATTTGCAGTACGTTGACCTCTTCCTGAGCTAGCTCGAACTGTTGTTCCCGAAAGCGGGGCATAACGTAAATGGATGCGTGGTGTTGTAAACCATCCATACAGGGAGTTGTAGTCTTGGCGAAGACCAATAATGGCATCAAATTTTTCTGATGGACTATAGGTATATTCTGCAAATGCTCCCGAAACCACTTCTTTCCTTTTGAAGTTTTGATCTTTTAAATACCACTCATTGTAATTGTCATAATTAATGGAGGCACCAACGCGATACTTGTGGGCGACTGTCCCGATAATATCTTGAAATAAGAGATTAGCATATCCATTTTGTTGCTCCGAATCGTAGTTATTGAGCCCAAAATAGCTTTTTTGATTGTAGTTTGATCCTGCAAGCTGGAGACCTATGCTGCGGTGCTTATTTTCGGGGAACACATAACCAATTTTAGCAAAACCTTCTACGCGTTCGATATCAAATCCCAAACCATAGCGATTTGTCGTACCTTTATCTGTCTTTTTGTTAAAATCAATCTGTCCGCCTGTACGGTCGTCATTGAGATATTTAACCCCAAATTGTACCATAAGCCCTTTTCCATTTTCATAAAACCAGCGGTTGACACCAGAGAATAGATTGCCAACGGGTATATCTCTAAAACCGTTGTGACTAAAGTTCATGGATTTATTGTACATGAAATTGTCATGCAGGAGCACTGCAGTGGACCAATGCTGACCAATTTTTTGTGAAAGATTTAAGTTGACATCTGTACGTCCCATGTTGTTTGCATAGGCATTAAAAAACAATTTTTCTGAATTTTGAGGTTTCTTCAATTCGACATTGATCTGTCCGGCCATGTTTTCGAAACCGTTGGCTACGGAACCGATACTTTTCGCAATTTGAATTGATTCAATCCATGTCCCTGCAATAGAATTTAAACCTAAAGGAGAAGCGAGCCCACGTGGCCCAGGTAAATTTTCAACGGTTAATTGGGTATAAATACCGCTAAGGCCTAGCATTTGAATCTGTTTACTGCCTGTTACTGCATCAGCACTGACGACATCGACGGAGGCGTTGGTTTCAAAGCTTTCGCTTAAATCACAGCAAGCGGCTTTGAATAACTCTTTTCCGGTAAGAACTTCTAGTCGTGCAGGTGTCATACGGTCAATATAATTTGAGCGTCGTGTTCCTTTAACCTCGACTTCCATCAACACATTGCCCTTCGCTGTAATCATAATGACTTCATGCAGATCTTTGATGGTGATGGTGTCAGATTTCATCCCAACATAACTTACAACCAATTTGTTGAACCCTTCTTTGTGGTCCAATTTAAAAACACCATTTTCGTTTGTCCTTGTGTTTTTGGTTGGGAGGTTGGCCCAGTGTAAATTGGCGCCAATGATGGGTTTAAGATCCCTCTTTTCATTTTCTTCAACAACAACACCGGTAACGGTATGTGGATGATCATGGTTATCGGTTGTCACCGCTTTCTTTTCGGGTACTTTGCCATTTTCCAGTCGCGGATACATACAGCATTCATGGAGTTTAGCATAGGCTTCATCAGTGGCCACCAGGTTGTCAACATCATGACCAACCTGAGCAATATTTTTCTTGATTGCCTCCAACTGAACTTTTTGGGGGTTATATTTGATTTGCAATAGGTTGTCTCCTGCATTCCAAATGGCCGTTTCTACGCCATGCATTTTTGCGGCCGTTTCAATACGTTTTTTACACATAGCGCAATTTCCAGCCACTGTAAGTGTGCGGGTACTGTCGGTCTGTGCCTGTACAAATGCCAGAAAAAATAAGGATAGGATGGTCGTTGTATATATTTTTTTGAAAATTTGATTCATCATTTTAATTAAGAGTATTCGCTTCAACTAGCATTTAATTTTACCTTCATGATATCGCGCAACCACATGCAAGGGGTACGGATTTATTTTTTTCAGTTCTACAATTTTTTTGCTGAATGATTTAAAATCCACTTTTTTGTTCCGTGATAAGCTACGAAAAGATGAATGTTGGGAATAACAGTCTGCTATTCTCGCGAGATATAAAAACTATAGTGGACTTCGATCAATTCAAGAAAATGAACTGCGTTCAGTGAAAAGAGGTGATATTAAATTCTAAAATTTTGATTGAGAATAAAAACAGGAGAGCTCTGTCTATTGTAACTCGCAAAATCGGTATACGTTAGTTTAGAAAAATCGTCTTCCTCCCCAGCGAAATGATAATAATTAAGTATCCAATGAAGCGTAATTATCGCAGGAGAAAAATGGTTGAAATCAAGATTTTGTGTTACTCTGCTGAATTTATCGACCTTTTGTGCTTCGATCTTAACATCTTTACAGCTTCCTGTTTCATGACAGTGTTTCTGCTGTTTTTTTGCAGACTTGGCACACAGAGGGCAGGCCATATTATGGCTTTCCGATAACGATACACTTTGTGTTTCCCCTTGGCAAAAATGAAGATGCACTGAGGCACCACTTGCTGCGAGCAAATAGAAAAATAGGCCGATTAATAGTGCAATTTTCTTCATCGAAGCAAAAATAAAGAAAATATGTAATTTTTTTTTGTAATATTTTGGATAAATGTTATAACTTGTAGTAACAAATGAAAAACTAAAATTTACCAAAGTTATGAATTTATTATTTATCAATCCGGTCAGCTCGTATTTGCTAGCTATCTTTTTGATTGTTGGGGCAATTCTATTGTACAAGGGATTTTACCATCTGGCTCGTCGTATACAGGAATAGTACAGTATGTTCGGTGTTTTTTAGGAGCACTTTACAGGGAAACAGCCTATGTAGTTTAGTCCCTTAAATTTGACTACTCAAGGAAGATTTTATAAGAATGGGAACATTTTCTAGATGCTCCCATTCGTGTTGTTTATCGGCTTAATAAAGGGTCACTTTTTCCGGCATTTCCAATCTCTACACGACCTGCATATCGTTCTTCGAAGTTTAGAAAACCATTGCAAGTAAGGCTGAAGTCGTACCAAAAGTTTTGTTTAGCCAATTCAAAATGTATCGTGATGGATTGTCCACCTTTAAGTTGCAAACTTCTTTTTTCCTTTCCATAGCTGAGATCCTCAAAAATAAGTTGCTCGGTTGTTTTTCCATTGTTTGTACAGGAGAAAGACAAACGGCCAGTAAATGCTGCTTCATTTTTACTTTTTTCATACGTACAGCGGATCTTTACATGTGGATTATCCGCGTCGCCTTTAAATTCCCGATAAAATCCGTTTGGACCATGGATTTCGAGGTGGTACATTCTTTTGTCGAAGGCATCTAGCGGCCAATGGTCTGTTACATGATCTCCTGGAGCAACCGCATAATTTCTGGAGGTTCCAACTTCTCCTTTGTAGCTAGCAGCATGGTAAACTGTAAATGGTGCGCCTGCGGCCTGTTTGCCAAAAATTTTATCTGAAGCCTCAAATGTGACCAGGTAATCCCCTTTGGATTGGTATTCGCCATGCACATAAAGTTCATAAGGAAGGATACATGAATCCCGAAGCCCTTTTTCTTGTTTTGGGAAATAGGGTGAACTGCCGGGGTCTTGCTCTATTTGTTTGATCTCCATTGCGCTAAGCGCTTTGAACCCCATGGGAAGACCTTTGAACTTGGCTTGGTGAATCTCTTGGATAAAAGGTTCCCGCTCCAGCACAATAGGTTTGTTCATGGTTTCGCCATGATAGGGTCTAAATGCCGAAGTTAAGTCTCCACATACAGTACGCCGCCAAGTGCTGATGTTGGTTTCTTTTATATTTTTATTGATTTTGTGATTAATAAACTTCTCCAGGAATTGTAAACTGGAGGTATGGTCAAACACTTGTGAATTGACCCAACCGCCTCTGGTCCACGGAGAAGCAATAATCATCGGTACACGATAGCCAAGACCGATATTGCTTTCTCTTCCGCTTTCAGGATAATATTGCTCATCGCGGCGTACAAATTCCAATGCAGGATTTATTCCCTCGGATACTTTTCCACTTTCTGTATCATCAGGGTTTGGTGCTGTAAAGGGTGCAAAGTGATCGAAATACCCATCATTCTCATCATAAGTAAGTATAAAAATTGTCTTTTTCCAAACTTCTGGATTTTGGGTGAGAATGTCCATAATTTCGCTGACATACCATGCGCCGAACCAAGGAGAATCGGGGTGGTCAGAAAAAAGCTGGGGCGGAGCTAACCAAGATACGGTTGGAAGTTTACCCTCCTCAACATCTTTTCGGAATTGATACAGGACATCTCCTTTAGGGATCTGTAACTCGCGCTGTTGCCCCCCTTCTTGATAATGCATTGTTTCCAATTCCATATAATCTTGCTGCGCACTGTTGTTAACAAAGGCACGGCGATGAATATCTTTTGTCCGCTCGTCGAGCTTTTCAAAGTTATCGGCTGTATATCGCTGTAATTCTTCTTGAATATGCTTGAGATTTTTCTTTAAATCTTCAAGTGCTTCGGCAGCTGGTGTTTCGCTAATTTTGCGCTCGAGATCTTCTTTTTTTAGAGTCAGGAGCTGGCGATAGCGGGGATGATATTTGACCTGATATTGGGGGAAGTACTCCATCGGATTACAACCAAAATTGGCGAGCCAGCTGTTTGCCTCTCCACTATAACCAGCACTGCTTGAAGAAATTTCATTTTGATAGATTTTCCAGTCTACGCCTAATTCCGAAAGGCGTTCAGGAAAAGTGGTCCATGTTGCTTTCCCGCTAAACTCGGAGTCTCCATTCCAAACTAAGGCTTTTCCTGTCAGATTTTCCCGGATATTGGCCGTCCAGAAATAAAGCCGGTTTGGATTCGTGCCGGTGATGCTCGAACAAAAGTGTTGGTCACAGATTGTGAAAGAGTCTGCCAGAGAGTAGTAAAAAGGAATGTCTTCACGGGTATAATGTCCCATAGTCAACGGTAGATCGGCAAATTCTTTAAATCCAGAATGTTTTACATCCAACCATCTGTTCATTTTACCCTTATTCCTTGCGTCGGTTTGATCGGTCCAGTTGTGCGGAAGACAGCCCATCCAGGTAACTTTTGAATCTTTGATATCCAATCGGAAGGGGGCAAATGTTTCTCCGGATTTTTGCGTCTGAAACCATACTTTATTTCGATTGGGTTGACGGATAGCTCTTGGGTCATTGAAGCCTCTTACACCACGTAGTGTTCCAAAGGCATGATCAAATGAACGGTTTTCCTGCATTAATAAAACGACGTGCTCGGCATCATAAAAGGTGCTGCCCAATGCTGGATTAATAGCCATCGCCTTCGCAATAGCGGATGGAATAACATGGGAGAGAGATGCTCCCCCGGCAAGCATAGCCGCTTTCTTTAAAAAATCTCTTCGTGTATCCATGGTTATATCAGTATAGATTTGACGGGCCGCCTATTGCTTGGTTAATTAAGGCAGCAAAGATATTCTCTTTGAAAAAATACATTTTCAAAAACCGTCTTAAAAATAAGAGTTCGATCCAAGAAAAAAGACTTTAGATCGAACTCTTATTAAAAAAATAATGCTTTGCTAATTTTTAGCCTGTAGGTTAAGCTTTGATAGACGAGATAAATGCTGGGATTTGGTCGAGATAATCCGGTTCCTTTAACCGTTTTACAAATGCAGTACCTATAATGGCACCCGCCGTATGCTTGCTTGCTTTTTGAAAGGTCGGTTTATCGGAGATACCGAAGCCAACGATCAATGGGTTTTTTAATTGGAGATCATGTATCCGCTTAAAGTAAGCTGCTGTATCGTCTCCAACATCAAGTGTTTTACCCGTCGTTGCATTGGAAGAAAGTAAATAAATAAAGCTCCTAGAAAGGCTGTCTATTTTTCTGACGCGTTCTTCAGAAGTCTGCGGTGTTACGATGAATATATTGGCGATCCCATTTTTCTCGAACGTCTCTTTGTAAAGTTCTTCGTATTCATCCATTGGTAGGTCGGGTATAATGACACCATTAATGCCTACATTTTTACATGCTTCACAGAATCTTTCCACACCAAATTGAAGTACAGGATTAAAGTAGCCCATCAAAAATACGGGGATACTGACATGCTTACGCAGGTCATTCAACTGATTAAATAACTTTTCTACAGTCATACCATTTGCCAAGGCAATTTCAGAACTGTGCTGAATGACAGGTCCATCTGCCACTGGATCGGAATAAGGGAAACCGATTTCCAGAAAGTCCGCGCCGGCATCTTCCAATTTCTTTGCAATATGGATTGTGCTGTCCAATGTTGGATACCCAGCTGTAAAATATATCGATAAAAGGGGGGTACCTTCTTTTTTCTCAATTGTATTCATGCCTTAAAAATCAAAGTATTTCATATAATTATCTAGATCCTTGTCACCACGTCCAGAAAGACAGACAACGACAGTCTCATCGCCTTTAAAAGGTATTTTTTCCAGATAAGCCAGCGCATGAGAACTCTCAATAGCCGGTATGATACCTTCTAATCGCGTAAGCTCAAGACCTGCACGCATCGCTTCGTCGTCAGTTACGCTGACATAGTTACCTCTACCGGATTTGAATAACCAAGCGTGTTGGGGGCCAATACCGGGATAATCGAGTCCCGCCGATATGGAGTAAGGTTCGATGACCTGGCCATCCGCTGTTTGCATAAGTATAGATCGGCTTCCATGTAAAACTCCCTCTTTTCCTAATGCTGTTGTAGCAGCGGATTCGCCTGAATCAACACCGTGGCCAGCGGCCTCTACGGCATACAATTGAACCGATTCTTCATCGAGGTAATGATAGAACATACCTGCCGCATTGGAGCCTCCACCGACACAGGCCAATACAATATCTGGATTTTCTCTTCCTGTTTTTGTCAAGAGCTGTTTTTTCGTTTCGGCAGAAATAATAGACTGAAAGCGAGCAACCATATCGGGATAAGGATGTGGTCCCACAACAGACCCAATGATATAATGGGTGTCGACAGGATTGTTGATCCAATCTCGCAAAGCTTCATTGGTAGCATCCTTTAGCGTTTTGGACCCTGATGTTGCCGGAATAACTTCGGCACCCATCATTTTCATCCGTGCTACATTTGGAGCCTGACGTTGAATATCAACTTCTCCCATGTACACTGCACATTGTATACCTTTGAGCGCACAGACGGTCGCTGTCGCTACGCCATGCTGTCCTGCGCCTGTCTCCGCAATGATGCGCTTTTTGCCCAGGCGTTCCGCTAATAGAATTTGGC
Organism: Sphingobacterium sp. UBA7038; assembly: GCF_002494055.1. Classification (NCBI taxonomy): domain Bacteria; kingdom Pseudomonadati; phylum Bacteroidota; class Sphingobacteriia; order Sphingobacteriales; family Sphingobacteriaceae; genus Sphingobacterium; species Sphingobacterium sp. UBA7038. The sequence goes on along the minus strand of NZ_DLAV01000008.1, from coordinate 137,114 downwards.
CAATGGTATTGTTGATTTTATGCGCTCCGGTATGGTTAAGATCCTCCCGTTTTAAGTAAATCGTAGTTCCATATTTTTCAGATAGACGCTTGGCATGATATAATGGAGAAGGACGTCCGACATAATCGCTGAGCAGTTGGTTAAATTCCTCCTGAAAGCTCTCTTCTTCGATAATTTTGAGATATTCTTCATGTAGCTCTTTCACATTTGGATAGAGCATCTCAGGGATATAGGCTCCTCCAAAGGGACCATAATATCCTTTTTCATTGACTTGATATATACTCATTTTTTAATTGTATTTATACTGTGGCTTAATAGCGCAATATCTTTTAAGCCGGGTTCTACTTCAAATTTTGAATTTAAATCCAGGGCATATAGTCGTGGATCATTTCTTTCTAGCGCTGTTTTGATATTTTCGGGATCTAAACCACCGCTGAGAAAATAGGGGGTAGTAAGTTTGTATTGGTCCAATAGGGACCAGTCAAATTGTACTCCTGTACCACCATAGGAACTACTTTTGGTATCAAATAAAAAGTAGTCCACAACTTTAGCGTAAGGATCAAGCTGTATCCAGTCAAAGTTTTGATCAACTCCGAAGGCTTTCAAGATGATAACCCCTGATTTTTCTTTCAATTCAAGACAGAATTCGACAGATTCATCGCCATGCAATTGAATTACATTTAGTTGGAATTCAGTTATTTTATCTAGAATTGCTGAGAGGCTAGCATTGACGAAAACGCCGACTTTGCTTAGACCGTCAAGCTCCTTAATGTATGCGGAGGAGCTTTGACCAACATAACGTTTGGATTGATCATAAAATATAAATCCCATATAATCGATGCCCAAGGAAGCTACAGCGGTTATATTGTCGGGATATTTCATACCACAAACTTTTACTTTGACCGCCATTTTATTTTTTGATTAGTTTTTGGAAACTTCGTAAAGCTTTACCTCCCATCAATGAACCTTCTGCTTCATAAAAACAGTCGCCAAAAGATTTTTCGGGGTTAAAGGTCTTGATCGCAAATGCGGCATTGGTCAAAACAACATTGTTCTGCACATCTGTACCCTGATTGTTCAATATCGATAAGAATGTGTGGGCGGCATCCGCTACCGTTTCACCTCCTGTCAGCTCCTGGGCTGAGACTGGGGTGAAACCAAGCTCTTCCATGTTGTAGTAATTTTCCCCTTGGTTGTTGATTAACTTAAAATCACCAGTCATGGATATCTCGTCATAACCGTCCAAAGCATGAATAATGGAATATTGTTTGTTGGTGTTTTGGTATAAATAACCATATAGTCTTGCCAATTCTAAACTAAATACACCAACAGACTGAAATCTAGGATTGGAAGGATTTGTCAATGGCCCTAACATGTTAAAGAAAGTCTTAACACCCAATGCACGACGTATCGGGGCAACAGTTTTCATTGCAGGGTGAAACAATGGTGCATGGAGAAAACAGATGTTGGCTTCATCAAGCTGGCGTTGTAGTTCAGCCTTATCGTTGCTGAATTGATAGCCTAAATATTCCATGACATTGGAAGAACCACAGCTCGAAGATACCCCGATATTACCGTGTTTTGCGACATGGTAACCAGCCCCAGCTGTGATAAAAGATGCTATTGTCGAGATATTAAAGGTATTTTTACCATCCCCACCTGTACCGCAAAGGTCAATTAAATCATAACCATCAAAATCCAGTTTGAGACATAAATCATACATCGCATCCCTAAACCCTCCAAGCTCTTCAACGCGAATGCTGCGCATACCATAAGCGGTCATAAATGCCGCAATTTGGTGGCTGTCATATTTGCCCATGGCAATGTTGGTTAGAATCTCGTAGGCCTCTTGCCGAGAAAATGTCTTGTATTCAAATAAATGCGCTAAAATTTCTTTCATGGTAATTTAAATAAAAAAAGGGCTTACCTTATTTAGGCAAGCCCATCATATCTTGACGTATTAATCAAATAATGCAATAGGAATTTGCCACAACGTTATTCGTTGTGCCACCACCAAGCTTTATTTGAGACAGTTGTTATCATTGTTGTTTTTATTAATACAAATATGGTTGATAGAATTATAAAATGCAAGTGTTTTTATTGAAAAATTTTTAAGAAAGCATCATTGGCTTAATATTGCTCACAAATATGCTGTAAAATAAAACCTGATAAGCGCGCATTTATGTAAGCCTGAGCGTGATATTTAAGGGTTATAAGAGCAGGTATCTGATAAAATGGGGGCGATGAAAACAAGATGAAAATTAATAGAATACAAAATGGGCCTTATTGTTACCTTTAGAGACTAATGTAAAAGAAGCTATTTTTCTATCACGAATAACGGCAGCAAATACAAAACGCTTGAGGTATTTGACAAAGTAGACTTGTTGTGGATCAATACCTTCGAGATCGATATCACTGGTTTCTTTTCTTCCCGCTTGAGCAAAGCTAAGATATTCCAGTTGGTTGATATTCTTGCTCTGTACATTTATCCTGATTTCATCGATGCTTGCCAATAAGTATTCTTGCAGGTCTTCGTTTAGTTTTTTTGATGTGATTAGATCTTGACTTAGTATAATATCAGTAGCTAGACTAGGATCATGTAAACGTTGGACAAACCTTTTTAAAACAACAATATATTCATTGGATGTTTGTTGTTCCTGAGAAAATAGGCTTTGGCTGACCATACAGCTAATCAATAGGAACAACAATAGCTTTAATTTTATCTTCATATCTGTAAGACTTAGCTTCATCTAAATGGATTAAAACCATGGAATAAAAAAACTCGGGAGCTAATCGGTATACACCATACTGAGGTGTCTCCGAAAAGAGGGGGATGTTTTCAATAAAAAACGCCTTTATTAAAAAGGCGTTTTTTATTTTTTAGTATTCATCTTCATTGAAGAAGAAATCGTCTTTTGTTGGATAGTCGGGCCAAATTTCTTCGATATTTTCATATGGCTCACCATCGTCCTCAAGAGATTGTAAGTTTTCAATCACCTCAACAGGTGCACCCGAACGAATAGCGTAATCGATTAATTCATCTTTTGTTGCTGGCCATGGTGCATCTTCTAGATGCGAAGCTAATTCTAATGTCCAATACATATAAAAACAATTTAAGTTCTCTATTTTCGCAAAACTATGATTTAATTTAACTTAAGCAAGTAAATCACGTGTTATTTTTGTGGTTTTAATGTAAGTGGTTGATTTTTAACGTTATAATATTTTTAGATATTCTCAAAATCACTTCCCTTTTCGTTTAACGCATTAAGTCTTGGGGACACGGATTTAATATCAGGATTTGGATAATCATTTTCGATCAAGCCATCTCGCATGCGTACAATACGGTGTGCATGTAATGCGATATCCTCTTCATGAGTCACTAGGATAATGGTATTGCCCTTGGAGTGAATTTCTTCCAGTAGACCCATAATTTCAATAGACGTTTTGGTATCAAGGTTTCCTGTTGGCTCATCGGCAAGTATAATGGATGGATCGTTGATCAACGCTCTTGCAACAGCCACACGTTGTCGTTGTCCTCCTGAGAGCTCGTTCGGCCTATGATCCATACGATGTCCTAAGCCGACACTTTCCAATGCTGCAGTAGCTTTTTCCTCACGTTTAACTTTATTATAGCCCGCATAAATTAGGGGAAGTGCAACATTTTCAAGTGCTGTATTCTTTGGTAATAGGTTAAACGTTTGAAAGACAAAACCAATTTCTTTGTTTCTTACTTCGGCGAGTTCATCGTCAGTCATGTCACTCACATTAATCCCGTTGAGGATATATTCTCCCCGGCTAGGGGTATCCAAACAACCGAGAATGTTCATTAACGTGGACTTGCCTGATCCTGAAGGCCCCATTAAGGCAACAAATTCTCCTTTATGGATGTTGAGTGTAACGGAGCTTAAGGCATGAATTGTTTCTGCACCAATTTGGTACTCTCTGGCAATATCCTTGATTTCGATTAAGATCTTTCCTGACATATTTTTTGGAGGTTCTCTAGGTTATGAAAATACGATTTATTCTTCATAATCCAATAGGAATGCATTTTGTCATATACAACTTTTTCTAGTTCCGATGCATTATCATCGTTAAAATCTTTAGTCTCTATCGGCTTGAATACATGTATTTTAACTATCCCCGGCCGAGACCCTCTTTTCGAGCCGTCATCGAAAAAGATATCCCAGGCATTTTCTATAATAATGGGTACTGTGGGAACGTCATTCTGAATAGCAATTCGAAAGGCTCCGGATTTAAATGCGTGAATCTGTGGGGGGAAACCATCGTCGATTTTTCCTTCTGGGAAGATAACCACACTTGTTCCGCTTCGGACGAGTTCATTGGCACGTTGAAAAGCCTTGAAAGAAGATACTTTACTTCTTCTTGTGACCGGGATATCTATTGTTTTGAAAAAAATGCGTGTAACCGGGTTTTTAAGCAGGGAAGCTTTTCCAATAAATGAAAAAGGAGCTGGGCACAAGTAGGTAAGGGCTGTTATATCCAAGACCGAAGTATGATTGGGACACAATACCATGGAACGGTTCCAATCTATTTTTGATTCATAGCTCACCTTAAAAAATACACCAGCTAAGGCCGAACCACCAACTGATACCCAGCGTCGCATACGGGCAATCCGAGCATAATTTTTTTCGGGACGTCGTGCTAAAAAATAGATATAAGGGAAAAACAGAAGAAAAACAAGTAGAACGCTGATAAAATACCAATACCGATGGAGTTTTTTGAGCAATAGGATCATACAAGTCAACTAATTTTGACCTAAAGTAAAAAAAGAAAATGGATAATTAATTATCCATTTTCTTTTTTAGTCTACTGTAAAACCATACTTCTTGTAAATACGCTTGGCTGTTGGCGAGTCCATGAATTTTAAAAAGTCATCTGCAGCCTGCGTATGCGGTGCGTTTTTCAATTTTGCAGCAACGTAAGTTGCGGTTGTATTTTGCGCATCAGGAATGGTAATCCCTTCGACAGGATGGCCAATTAGTTTTTGATAAACGACTTCAGAAGCCCAAACTGGAGCCGCATCAGCCTGTCCATACAATACACGCATGGGGCTTTCGCGATGGTGGATCTTAGTCAGATAAGTGCTGCCGTCGTTGACCTTATCTTCCATGATTTTTTTGACGAGTTGTTCGCCCCCGGCTTTTCTATAGGATGCTTTGATCTGCTCCCCAATTCCTTCCCATTGGGGATTAGGCATGCTGATACGAACTTTGTCATTCCCTAGATCATTCAATGTGCTGATATTAGCGGGATTTCCTTTTGGAACCATCAAACAGATATTGTTATAGCAATACACCTGCGTATGGCTAAAATAATCTGCCATTTCGTTGATCGCCCGTTTACTCGCCGTGTAAATATCGGGTTTATGCGTAATGCGTAGATTGCCTATCGTAATTGAACCGCCTTTAATCTGCTTGGCTAAAATGCCTGGTGGCAGTGTTTCAACAAAAATACGTTCGTATTGTGGGTATTCTTGTTTGAATGATGCGAGTAGATCATCGACGACCATAAATTGATTGCCAGCGAAAAAAACGGTAAGCTGCGGATTCTCGATATCACCATACAAATCTGGAATATTGTCTATCCCGGGCACCGTAAAATTTAGCGCCGATTCTGGTGGAGTATTCCAGGGCGGATCAAAACGATGTTCTTGTGCCTTAATTTCCTGGACACCCAATAATGCTATTGTTAGACCAAGCAGTAGAAAATTTCTCATTATACTATGGTTTAACGATAACCCAACCTTCATTTGCACGTAAGATTAATTCACCATTTCCGCTAGGAACATAACCTATAAAATCAAATAGCTCTTCTTTGGCAATATGTTTCTCTTCCAATGTATTCAGGCATTGCGCTACGATAATGCCTTTCTCGACGAGATCTTTCAAGGGTTTCTCGTATTGGCTGTTCTTTTTTAGGTAGGCTTCGGTACCGCCAGAAAATGCAACCAGTTCAATTTGTAAACGTCCTTTTAATCGCGGGTCCTTCAAGACATTGTTAATATTGCGAATTGCTTTTTCAATTGTTTTTGGATCATTGCTGTCCAGTTGATAGATAGCTTTATACGCTTTTTTCTTCGCAACGGCACCGCTGTATTGATGGTTATCGAGCAACAATTTATTGTCCTGTGCTTTCGCTTGAATAGTCATTATCGCTAATAAAATACAAGCGATTGTAAATTGTTTTTTCATATTTATTATTGATTTAAAGGGATATGTATGTTTAAAAATTAAAAGGTCCGAGTTTATGTTGTTCTATACTAATGTTATCGGCATAAGGTGGATAGGGGCTATCTTTGGGCTTTTTGCTTAGATTAGGATAGTCCAATTGCTTATCTGTTTTTTGAGGTCTATCGAAAGAATTGATATACGCCGCCACATCATAGGCTTCGTCGTCTTTCAACTGAGGTGCATCATAAGTTGCGCCTAAAGGCATATTCGCTTTGATAAAACGGGCCGCGGTAAGCAATCGTGCCATCCCCGCGCCATCATTGTAGCTGTCTTTACCCCATAAGGGTGGATATTGATATCCTTTGCCAGCTGTTTGAGGCAGCCCCTGTCCATCTCGTCCATGACAACTGGCACATTTGTTCTCAAAGACCACTTGACCATGTTTCAGGTCCGCCGCACGGTTGGGAATATCCATTTTTATAAATCCTTGGCCTGCCAACCGACCTTTATTAACTGTATTCACGCTGATGTTCTTGATATAGGTGACAATAGCCCTCATTTCCTTGCTGTTTTCGGGAATAGCTCGACCATTCATACTCCGCTCAAAACAACCATTGATGCGCTCTTCAAGTGATTCAATCTTATTTTCTCGTCCAATATAGGTTGGAAAAACATTGGTGAGCCCGACGTAAGGAGCAGCAAAAGCCTTTGTGCCGCCATTAAGATGGCAGCTGCTACAGGCCAGCCTGTTTCCAATCTTGACTTCACCATCATAAAAATAATCGTATGTGTTTTTAATTAGCTTTTCACCATAACTGGCCATTTCACCTTCGGGGCTATCTTTGAAGGAGATTTCCTTAAATTGGGAAACGTGTGTAATAAGGGAGTCGTTGTGTATATCAATAGCATCTGCTTGGTTTTTCCGATTCTCATGTTTGAGTGGAAACACACATAAAGTTGTACAAGTAATGACCAATGCGACGATGATCCAGCTGAGTGCCTTTAAGTAATTTGTAAGTTTTTTATAATCCATTCCGCTAATTCATTTGTACAAATCTATGCGGCTCCAACCTGGAATTAAAACGAAGTTTGTTTATGAGACATAACATTTGGTTATAACTTGAAGTTTTGCCGTAGACAGAATTGCAGAAACTGGTTGGGCGTACCGGCAAGTCCTCCATATAAATGGGTAAAATAGAAGTAACGTTCTATTGTCAATTGTGGAATATCGACAATGGTCAATAAATTATTTAACACTTCTTTTTGCACCGTATGAATTGACAAAAAAGCAAAGCTGTTGCGACGGGCAAGGTAGCCTTTGATACTCTCTGTTGAAGGTAAGATCATTTCTATCTGTACTTCGGATAGATTGATGCGGTTATCTTTTAGTGCGTTCTCAATAATTGTTCGTGTACCCGAGCCCTGCTCGCGTAGTACCAAAGGTAAGCGTGTGATATCGGATAATACTGGATTTTTTAATTGATCTAATAGTGGGTTTTGGCTATTTGTGACAAGAACCAGTTCATCCTTCATAAAAGGAATGTATTTCAGGGCCCGGTTGTCGGTAGACCCCTCCGTGATACCTAAATCCAATGTTTTATCAATAAGCTGTTCCTCAATACTGCGGCTATTGGATTGAAAAGACTGAATACGGTTGTTGGGGTATTGGGATAGAAAATCAGCAAGTAGAGCGGGTAAAACATATTGGGAGATGGTTGTGCTGGCTCCCAACACCAGATTTCCTTTTCGTCCTTCTTGCAATTCCTGTATTTCTTGGCCCGCCTGATTGTATAGATTGATAATCTGTTGGGCATATTTATAAAGAATTTGACCTGAATCGGTTAAATTAAGATTGTTACCCTTTCTTTCGAAGAGTGGTACGCCAAGTTTCTTTTCTAGTTCTTGGATGTTTTTGCTTACTGCTGGTTGCGAGATAAAAAGGGCAGCGGCCGTTTTGGTGAAGTTAAGGTGCTGAGCAGCAGTGTAAAATACAATTAAGCGGAAGTCAAAATCCATAAAACGATAAAGGGTTATTTCTAAAATTTAAAAATAACCCTTTATCTAATGAAAAACTAAATTATTTGCTTAGTTCCGCGTAATATTTATGAAATAAAGGTATTGTTGAAATTCCCATTAGGTAATTCTCAATACCATATTTTTCATTTGGCGAGTGCAGGTTGTCACTATCCAAACCGAAGCCTAGAAGTACTGTTTTTAAACCCAATACTTCCTCAAAAAGAGCAACGATTGGAATAGATCCGCCACCCCGAGTTGGGATCGGTTGAACACCAAATGTTTCATGTAGCGCTCTCTCTGCAGCTTTGTAAGCAATGCTGTCGGTCGGTGTCACGACAGGCTCACCACCATGATGGGGCTTTACTTCAACTTTCACATAATCTGGTGCAATAGATTCAAAATGTTTTTTGAAAAGCTCCGTAATACGGTGAGAGTTTTGGTTTGGTACAAGACGCATGGAGATTTTCGCATTCGCTTTTGATGGAAGTACTGTTTTGGCGCCTTCACCGATATAACCACCCCAGATACCATTTACCTCCAAGGTTGGTCGAATACCGGTGCGTTCTAATGTTGTGAAACCTTTTTCTCCCCAGATATTTTGGATACCCAGGTCTGTTTTGTATTCTTCAACGTCAAAAGGTGCTTCATTTAATGCTTTGCGTTCTTCGGCAGTCAATTCGACAACATCATCATAAAATCCAGGGATAGCGATATGATTGTTTTCGTCATGTAATGATGCAATCAGTTTTGCTAATATCGTCGCCGGATTGGCTACTGCTCCACCATATACGCCGGAGTGTAAATCTCTATTAGGCCCCGTAACTTCAACTTCAACATAAGAAAGGCCGCGTAAGCCAGTTTCTAAAGAAGGTTGCTCCATGCTGATCATCGAGGTATCAGAAATAACGATAACATCTGCTTTCAGTCTCTCTGTATTTTCTTTAACAAACGTGCCCAAATTGACTGAGCCTACTTCCTCTTCACCCTCAATCATAAATTTGATGTTACATGCTAAAGCATCATTTTTAATCATGTATTCGAAGGCTTTTACATGCATATAAAACTGACCTTTATCATCGGCAGAACCACGTGCATAAATTTTGCCATCACGGACCGTCGGTTCGAAAGGAGGGGTATCCCACAGCTCGTAAGGATCAGCAGGTTGTACATCGTAGTGACCATATGTCAACACTGTAGGAAGTGCCGGATCGATAATTTTTTCTCCATAAACGATTGGATTACCAGCGGTAGGACAGACTTCTACATTGTCGGCTCCGGCTTCACGCAATTTCTGAGCAACAAAGTCAGCAGTCTTTTCCACATCTCCTTTAAATTTAGGATCGGCACTTACTGATGGTAAACGCAATAAATCAAACAACTCATCTAAAAAACGTTGCTTGTTTGCTTCTACATATTCTTTAATGTTTTGCATATTGTTTGTGTTTGAAACAAATTTACACAAATCGAGACATTTAACTCAATTTGTTGTAACCTTTTCGGGAATAGCCGTGACTAATGTAAAAACTAATTCAAATAATTATGGAAAAGCAATCAGTAGCAGCCGTTTTGGGCGTTGGATTATTTACGTGTATTACCTTGTGTGTTTATTTTATTATGCGTTATCGAAGTGCCACAGTACACCTACCTAGCGAAAGTAGGAAAAAGGAGTCTTTGGATTGGCAAAAACCCGGAATTTTGGTCCTTGGTATCGGAGTAGGCCTGTTCATTGTCGGGATTTTGGATAACTATATCAATACAGACTTGCCAGATTCACTTGCCGTAGCAATTTTGATTATTTCTGCAGGAGTTGCGATGATAATTGCTAACCGATTGGATAAAAAACGCGATATTTAACCCGCCAATGGATGAAATCTATATTCGAAAAGTTCTGTCAGGTGATGTGGAGTCTTATCGTTATTTTATAAAAACGTATAAGGATATGGCATTTTCTGTCGCTCTTTCTATTGTGAAGGAAGAGCATTTGGCAGAAGATGCCGTTCAGGATGCATTTATAAAATGCTATCAATCGCTGTCTTCCTTTAAAGGGAAATCTAAATTTAGTACCTGGTTTTACCGGATTGTGGTGCATGTGGCTTTTAATGCCGTTCGACATAAGAAACTGGACCTGGTCAATTTTGATCTTTCCCACCATGACACATCGCATGAGGATTCTGTATTGGATGAAATAATCGCGCATGAAAGAAAAGAAATGATCAACGATGCACTCACTATCCTGCCCGCCCGGGAGTCTGTTGCATTACGTTTATTTTATTTAGAAGAACAGTCTATGGATGAAATTCAGGAAATTATGGGCTGGACATTGGCAAATACAAAAGTGATCTTACACCGGGCCCGTAAAAATATGCAGATCATCTTGAGTCAGTTAATTAAAAAAGCAGAGTATTATGGATAAGCAGCAGGAAAAATTCAGAAGGGTTATGCAAATGAGCAAAATAGAAATGCCATTCGACGATTTTGAACAACGGATCATGGGCAGCATCTTAGCGCTTGAGAAAGATAAAGAAAAAGCCCTGTCAAATAAAAAGTATGCGATTACATTTTTTCTCCTTGGGACTGTTTGCGGAATCCTGTTAAATAATTATCTGATGGCCAAAATTGAAGTTGCAGATATAACCACGGATCTTAAAAATTATAGTGCGATAGCTTGTCAAATATCTTTTGCCCTATTGATATGCTTCTTTTGTCTGCAGTTGTGGCGGTTGATCAATATGCAACAGAAAAAACATTATCAAGTCTAGCAAAAAATCTTTTTTTGAGTAAAGGTATAGGACCTGAGTTTTTGTACAAAGGACTTCCTATTTCGTTCAAATAGCGGGGGCGTGGGCCAAAATTAGTTTTTTTAGAAATAAAATTAAATTTACTGTAACAAAACATTGGTTTTATCTACTAATGTTATATTGATATTAATTTACTATCCAACAATTTTATGAAAAGAGTTTTACAAATGCTCTTATTTTTCATTTTTGCTATTCCTGGTCTGGCTTTGGGTCAATCCAAGATTGCTGGAAAAATAAGTGATGTAAAGGACCAACTAAAGTTATCAGACGCAACAGTTATGCTATTGACTGCTAAAGATTCTATATTAACAGGCTTTACCCGGTCTGATGAAAATGGTCTATTTTCCTTAGCCAAGCCCGATACAGGATCTTATGTGCTTATTGTGAGTTACCCCAAGTATGGTGATTTTTATACGGAGATCCAATCCGGTGTGGATTATTCCAAATTGGCTATTGGTCTAACAAACACAGCTACATTATTACAAGAAGTCATCGTTACGGGCCGTATCCCAATCACCATTAAAGGTGATACCACTGAATATGACGCCGGCAGTTTTAAAGTTGAGAAGAATGCCAAAGTTGAAGACCTGTTGAAAGCTTTGCCCGGCATCACGGTTGATGCATCTGGAAAGATTACTGCACAAGGTAAAACAGTCAAAAAAGTATTGGTAGACGGCGAGGAATTTTTTGGCGATGATCCGACGCTGGTAACGCGCAACATCCGATCGGATATGGTGGATAAAGTTCAGGTTTACGAGAAAAAATCCGAGCAGGCAGAGCGAACAGGAGTGGATGATGGTCAGCGTGAGCAAACTATCAATGTAAAGCTAAAAGAAGGCTCTAAAAATGGCATGTTCGGAAAAGCGCTTCTTGGTGGTGGAACCGACGACTACTATATGGGGCAATTGATGTTGAACAAGTTTAAGGGTTCGCAAAAAATATCAGTTTATGGGCTTTTCGGTAATAATGGTACCACGAGCATGAACTGGCAGGATGCCCAAAAGTATGGTGGTGATTCAGGTGTATCCTATGGTGATGACGGATCGATGAGCTGGTCTAATTTTACGGATCCTTTTTCTGGACAAGGAGTTATTGGTGTACCTAAAGCCATAAATTCGGGCGTTAACTTCTCGGATAAATTTGATAAAGATAAACATACAGTCAACATTAACTATAAATACGGAAGATTGAGGAGTGATGGAAATGATGAGACGATTACAACAGGTTTGATCAATAACAAATCGGTGAAGAATATAGATTCCGAAAATGACCAGCATCGTGCGAATCTGAAATATGACCTGAAATTAGATTCGTTAAATCTCCTAACCATACGAGGTGGAGCATCAAGAAAGAATCTTTGGTCAGATAACAAACGTGAAGCTTATCAGTTTGGCCAAAACGCAGACACAACCATTGCCGAGAATACAAGGGAATTGGTGAAAAATAATATCAACGAGTTCAACTTGAGTACCTATTTTACCCATAAATTCAAGAAAAAGGGACGTTCTTTTACATTTGATGGTCAATGGAAAAGAAATGAAATGAAAGGTACTGGGCATTTAAATTCTGACCTGAGAAATTATAGCTTAAAAACAGATTCAACTACAGATCAAAGTAAGGTACGTAACAATACAAGTGATGTGCTAAGCGCTTCAATTTCCTATACCGAACCTTTGTCCAAAATTTGGAACCTTGTTGTGGGAACTGGAATTGAGCAAAGTAATAGTAGTTCCATCGTGGAGTCTTTCAATAAGGATGGAGAGGGAAATTACACGCAATTGGATCGTCGTTTCAGTAATAACTATGATTTTGATAGAAGCAGCAATAGGTACAAATTGGCTATAGTCCATACAACTGAAAAATTTAAGTTCACGGTGGCTAATAATTTCAATAATGACAAATTGAAACAGTTCAATAACTATACAAGCGAGGGGATTACAAGAAGTTACTTTACTTACAATCCAAATGTAAGTGCAGGCTATTCCTTTACAAAAACTAAGGGGTTATGGATGAATTATACCGGTAAAAATCAATTGCCTTCTTTGAGCCAGATCCAACCGATATTAGACAACTCAGACCAGATTAATCGCTATTTGGGAAATGAAAACCTAAAACCTTCTTTTAGAAATTCATTGAATCTGAATTATAATTCGTTCCGTGTGTTGACCGGGAATTACGTGTATGTCGGCGGTAATATTTCTACCGAAAGAAACCCGATAACACAAAATATTGATACATTGAACGGGATCAATACATATACTTGGAATAACGTTGAGGGTAAGACCAATACTTCCCTGAACGTATGGTCTGGAGTTTATTTCAAGTTGAGCAAAAAACTTGGCCTGTCCAACTCGCCACAGTTTTATGTGAATATGAGTGATAATTATAATATGTTCAATCACCAATTGAATAAAGTAAATACGACGAACTTTAATTTTACGTATAATTTTAAAAGAGATACCAAGACAGGTTTAAATTTTGACCTGAACTTTAGTCCACAATATCGTTTGATGAAATCAAGTTTGGAACGCAATACCAATAGCAATGGTTTCGTATTCGCGTCCAACGGAAGTGTGGAGTATTTCTTCAACAAAACATTTAAGGTTTACACGAATTATACCTACTCCTACGAGGCAGCGACCAAAGCTTTTGATGAGAAGTTTGAGCAGTTTTTGTTGCATCCGGGTGTAAGCAAGAAATTCTTGAAAAATGAATCGTTGGTGTTGGATTTTATGATCAATGATGTTCTTAACCAAAACAAGGGCTTTAGTCGTTCGGCATCGACTTCTGTCTTTACGCAACGTCGATATGATACGATACGCAGATATTATATGCTTAAACTATCATGGGATTTTACAAAAATGTTTTTATAAAATATTAAGCGAAATACAATGTTAAAATATATCTTTTTTCTCTTCTTCTGTTGTTCAGCCTTTGGTCTTAAAGCACAGTATACGTTGTTTGGTCGATCGGGAACTATTTCCTACGATAAGACGATGTATATGAAGAATATCGTAAGTAAAAAATTCATCGCTAAAGCCGATGATAACTCAAAACAATTTTTTGAGCGTATAATACCGAGATTACCAGAAAGTGCCGTGTTAAAGAAGTCTATGAAATTTAATACCACGGAGACTTTGTTTGAGTCGGTAAAAGACGAGAGCCTGGATGCGGAGATTAAGCAGTATATTATGATGCTTGCGCTAGACTTTGATGCATCCACACTTTCAAATATGTCCAACCGATCTTTTTTGAGATACAATGATATTGTAGGTGAAAAAATTATTGTTCAGGATTCCATGAAGCGTATCAAATGGAAAATCACCGATGAATACCGTGAGATCGCTGGGTACAATTGCAGGAGAGCCAATGGTATTACACCGGATTCCATTTATGTCATTGGATATTACTGCAATGAAATTCCGATCAGTGGTGGCCCAGAGTCCATCAATGGTCTCCCCGGAATGATTTTAGGCTTGGTGGTACCTAGTCAGCACGTTTCCTATTTTGCAACAAAAGTTGAACTCAGCAACACCGTAGTGATGGACAAAAAGAAATTCGAGAATACCAAAGTCAAACGAATGACAAGAAAGGCCATGACAGATCAGATTACAAGTGTGCTGTCTCAACACATGAATAAAGAAACTGTTCAATTTATTATGGAACTCGGTAATTTATAACAATCACAGTATGCTATTCACATCATATGTTGTGTATTTCTAACTGTTTAGATAAAAAAGCTCTTCAAAAGAAGAGCTTTTTTTATGGCTTTTATTTTGTATTGCATTGTTAGTCAATTGTTTGTTTTATTTTTTAATACCTTTTTATTGCTTGTATTTTTTTGGGGATAAACTGAAATTAACTGAAACAAAATATTAGTTTTGTGCACGAATTTTATTATTTATATAATTATATACTATCCAAAACCGTATTATGAAAAGAGTGGGGCAACTACTTTTACTTCTTTTATTCTGTTTCTGCGGAATAGTTCATGCTCAATCGCGAATTGAAGGAAAAATCAGTGATGTAAAGGATCAGCTTAAGCTGCATAATGCAACCATTATGTTGTTAACTGCCAAAGATTCTATTTTGACCAATTTTACCCGTTCAGATGAACAAGGTAAGTTCTCTCTTGAGCGACCAGATACGGGACAATATTTTATCATTGTAACCTATCCGAAGTATGGTGAATATTACGCGGAGATCTTGCCAGGGCACCATTACAATAACCTATCTATTGGAATGACCAGCAGCGCAACCTTGCTGGAGGAAGTCATTGTAATGGGACGGGTGCCCATTAGTATCAAGGGGGACACAACGGAATATGATGCTGGAAGTTTTAAAGTGGAAAAGAACGCCAAAGTTGAAGATTTGTTGAAAGTCTTACCTGGGATTACCGTCGATGCCTCTGGAAAAATTACTGCCCAAGGAAAAACAGTGAAGAAAATGCTTGTTGACGGGGAAGAGTTCTTTGGTGACGATCCCATTTTAGTAAGCCGGAATATTCGTTCTGATATGGTTGATAAAATTCAGGTTTATGAAAAGAAGTCTGATAAAGCTGAGAAAACAGGAATTGATGACGGTGAACGTACACAGACAATCAACGTGAAACTAAAAGAGGAAGCTAGACGCGGAATATTCGGAAAAGTTGATGTCGGTGGAGGTAGCGATAAATTCTACGCTGGACAGGGCTTTTTGAACTATTTTAATCAATCGTTTAAAGCTTCGGCTTATTTGATTGCAAGCAATACCGGGAAGACCGGTCTCAGCTATGATGAAGTGAATAGTATGGGGGGAGATTACGATGGCGGTGATAATTTTAATGGCGAAGGTATTCCCAAATCCTTGAATACAGGATTTTTATATTCGGATAAAACCGCTAACAAAAAACATGCTTGGCGGATCGACTATAAGCATATCCGATCTGATGTTGATCTGGATCGCAGTGTGTTTACGCGCAATGCGGCACGCGACACGATATTGACTAGCAATAGCAGCACATTGGCGTCAAATGAGAACAGAAAGCATAATATTGGTTTGAAATATGAATTTAAGGTCGATTCCATGTCGGATTTAACGGTCTGGGCAGGTGCAAACAAAAGACATGATAATAGTTCTTCAGAGACACAATCAACTACTGTAAATCAATTTGATCAAAAGATCAACGATAACATGAGGAAGTTTACGAACGATTCTAAGTCAGAACAGTATAATGCCTCAGCACTCTATGTAAGACGTTTTAAAAAGAAAGGCCGTTCGTTATCATTCAACTATTTTACATCAGGTAATAAACAGGATGGTGAGCAAGATTTGTTTTCTAAACTCAAATTTTACAAAGAAGGGAATGCTGAAAGAGATTCGACTCTCGACCAGAAGAAATTTGTGAAAAACAGCTCTTTTTCCACGGGCGGTGAATTCGCTTATTCCGAACCGATTTCAAAAAAGATGATCCTTTCTTTTGAATATGGATTGAATCTCAACAGAAATAACAACGCAGTTAGATCTTTCGATAAAAATCAGCATACCGGTACTTTTGATAGGCTAGATAGTTTGTATAGCAATGATTTCTTATATAAAACGATAAAAAACACCTATAATTTCGCAATTAATTATAAACCCCTGGAAAAGCTAGTGATCAATGTCTCGAATAAGTTCGAAAACAGTAATCTGTCACAGTTAAACCGGATGGAAAATTCGAGACTCTCACGATCTTTTTTTGTCTATAATCCGGTGGCTAATGTTAATTATGAAATACAAAAAAATAAATCGATCAATCTGGAATATCAGGGTACCAATGGTTTGCCTTCTTTGAATCAGATCCAGCCACTCCGGTCGAATTTGGACCCTTTGAATGAATATCTAGGTAATGAAAATTTGAAACCCTCCTACACCAATAATTTGAATCTAAGCTTTAGAACGTATTCCGTGTTGGAAGATAAGTTTATAGGTATATTTTTGAGTGCATCACGTACCAACAATGCTTTGGTGCAAAATACAACGATTGATTCATTGGGCAAGACGACATTTGTCTGGGGAAATTTGAATCATAACAGCAATAATCAAATTAGCATCAGGCCAATGTATTACGGCAAATTATGGAAAAAAATTCAATTGAGACATGGTGGCGGTCCATCGGTATCTTTCAGCAACAATTATAACTATGTCAATACTGTTTTGGCGAATGCCAAAGTGCAGCGTTATGCGATCAATTATAGTCTACAGCGATCGACCACCAAAGGCTTGGACTTTGGTATTGAATTGTCTCCAGGATATCTTATACAAGACAATTCCATCGGTGCAATGGAAGATAGTAAGGGATTTACGTTTTCATCTGAAGGAAACCTAAAGTATTTTCTTCCGGCAAAATTTATTGTGCGGGCAGATTTTAGCTATACGTATCAGGCACCCACGGCGGTGTACAGTAAAAAATTTGAACGATTTGTGCTGAGCCCTGCATTGTCAAAAAAATTCCGAAAAGATGAAAAGCTCGAATTGACCTTTATGGTTAATGACCTCTTCAAACAGAATGTGGGTTTTGACAGAAGTCAAAATGGAACACTACTGACCGAACGCCGATACAATACAATCAGTAGATATTATATGGTTAAGCTCACTTGGGAAATAAATAAAATGCTCGTAAAATCGAAATAAAATGAAAGATATCAAAAATTTACTCGTCCTATTGCTGTTCTTTTTCTGGGGAGCTACAGCTGTTGGACAATATGCTTATTTTCCTACACAAGGAACAATTACGTATGACAAGACTGTGTTTCTTAAAAACCTCCTCAAACGCTATGCAACTTATGCAAAAGACGAGGATACACGAAACTCCATCAAAGAAATGATGGGGCAGATTCCCGAAAATCAGGTGTTGAAAAAGAAACTGACCTTCTCCAATGATGAGGTGCTCTATGAGCATATTGCTGAAGAGTATTCGGACGTTGTTAGTGGCTTGATGCGCTCTGGAATTTTTGAGTCGGGGATAAGTGGCTATCAGAATCTGAAAAGTAAAGCCTTTAATTCTGTCTTTGAGTTAGGTGGGGAAAGGGTTGTCGTGGCGGATTCGACATTGAAGATCAAGTGGAAAATTACGAATGAGTACCGTGAAATTGCAGGTTATCCCTGCCGCAGGGCCAATGGACTTGTATTGGATTCCATCTATGCCGTTGCTTTTTATACGGATCAAATCCCTGTTTCAGGAGGTCCTTCGGCCTTTAATGGATTACCGGGGATGATCCTTGGTTTGGCCGTTCCAGAACTACATTACAATATGTTTGCGACAAAGGTGGAATTGGGCGCTGTAAATCCTTCATCGGCAACATTGTTGAAAAAGAAAGATAAACCCTTGACCAGGCAGCAGGTTTATGATAAACTGAAGTCCTCTTTCGGTGATTACCTGGGTATTAAGATTTATAATTTGGTGATGGCCTGTACATTTCTGTAAAAGCCAACAAAAAAGGCCTTTCATTTGAAAGGCCCTTTTTATGTCTAACTTCGAAAAAAAACTATTTTCCGTCGTTTTTCTTAGCAGTAACTTCGTTACGAAGTTCTTGTGCTAAGGTTTTGATTTCTTGTAATCCTTTACGTACACGTGTACCAGCTGCAGAATTACCATTGTTGAAGAACTTGTCTGCATCAGCTTCGATAGAAGCTACTAACTCTTTTAATTTTACGTAGTTTTCCATTTTTTTATAATTATAATTTTAGTTTTTATGGTTTTTCCTAAACACTCCTTAAATATACAAAAACGAATCAAATAGAAAATAAATTTCGTTTTTTTTTATCGAAAAAGCTTAAAAAAAACTATTCAACAATCTTAAGTTCGTCAATAATGTTAGTTGCACCGGCAAATTTATCGATGATAAATAATACATAACGGATATCAACTGAAATTGTACGTTGTAGCTTATGGTCGAAGATCACATCGCCAGCCATTGCTTCAATGTTACCATCAAAAGCTAGGCCAATTAATTCACCGTTGCCATTTATCACTGGTGAACCTGAGTTTCCGCCTGTTATGTCATTGTCACTTAGGAAGTTTACTGGTAAATGTCCTTTTTTGTCCGCATAGCGGCCATAGTCCTTATTATTGTACAGATCCATCAAACGCTGTGGCAAATCAAACTCCTCGTCGCCCTTTTTGTATTTTGCAATAGTACCTTTTAACGTCGTGTAAAAGTTCTTGTCAGCATCGTTACGCGGGTCTTGTGGTAAGCCTTTGATCGAGCCGTAAGTTAAACGTAAAGTACTGTTCGCATCCGGATAGAATTTACCTTTTGGATTAGAAGCCAATACACCAGCAACATATTTGCGATAAGCACCTTCAAATTTGTCGTCTTGTGCTTTCCAGCTAGGATCTACTTGACGGTATCTGTTAAGTAGGGCCGAAGAAAGTTTATACAATGGATCATTGGCTAAGATTTCAGCGTTAGGGGTAGCCAGATAATTGTTCAAACGTTCCGCTGAAGCGAAGATGCTGTTCTTCACAGATTCTTTGACATACGCCGTAAAATCGCCATTGTTTTTAGCCGACAATTCTGCAATATATGGTGCAATATTTCCTGCTTTTTTAGCGTAAAGATTCAATTCGTCAATCAATACCTGCTCTTCAAGCGGCATATACATTTTTTCATAACCTGCATCGATGGCCGACTTTAAACGAGGAAGAATAGCATTTCTTCTTGCTTCATCTCCAGCAGCATAAACTTCTAAACCGGATCCGATTGTATACGGTAACGCTGCCATTGCGCTAGAACGCAGCATGCCCATTAAATAATTGTCATGTCTAGCTTTCTCGTTTGTCGAAGCATAAAATTCGTTGATTGTTTTGATGACATCACCGTACTCTGCTTTGTTAGCAGCTTTATTTGCCCATTTGTCAAATTTAGCTTCGTCTTTTGCTTTCGCTTCCGCCGTTTTATGTAATGTCAAAGCGTCAATCATTCCTTGACGGTTTTTCCAGTAATTCGCTACTTGAGAGTATTTCGAAGCGTAGTTCAATTTGACTGCCTGGTCTTGGTCCATGAATTTTTTCATGGCATCCATACCTGTTTTAGAAGCTTCTACCCAAGCTGGATAAGCGAATTTAACATTTTGGTTGATGCCACCAGAAGGCATCCAACGATTGGTGCGACCTGGATATCCTAAGATCATTGCAAAATCTCCTTCTTGAACACCTTTTAAGCTGACAGGTAGGAAATGTTTCGGTTTCAAAGGAACATTATCTTGTGCATACTCTGCGGGATTACCATTTTTATCAGCATATACGCGGAAAATCGAGAAATCTCCGGTATGACGGGGCCATTCCCAGTTATCGGTATCACCACCAAATTTACCGATGCTATTTGGAGGCGTGCCCACCAACCGAACGTCATTGTAATCTTGGTATACAAAGTAATAATACTCATTGCCTTGATAGAACGATTTTACTTCAACCACATACTTGCCATTTTCGCTATTTTCCTTTTGGATTTTAGCAGTCTCAGCAGCAATGATCTTTTTACGTTCATCTTCAGACATTTTGTTGTTGACCAAACCTAAGATTCGTTTTGAAACATCATCCATACGCACAAAAAAGCGAACCGATAGAGACTTAGGTTTTAACTCTTCATTTTTGGATTTGGCCCAAAAACCATTTGTTAAATGATCATTTTCTGGTGTAGAAAGTTCTGCAATAGCACCATATCCACAGTGATGGTTGGTGAATACCAATCCTTGATCAGAAACGATCTCAGCGGTACAGCCACCATTGAATTGTACGATTGCATCCTTTAAGCTCGAGTGGTTAATGCTGTAGATTTCTTCGGCACTTAAGCGAAGTCCTTTTTTCTGCATATCTGACTCATTCAGACGCTTTAGATACATTAAAAACCACATTCCCTCATCGGCAAATGCAGCAAAGCTTGTTGTGATGAACAACAAACACATCCATAATTTTTTCATATCAACCTGATAAAAAGTTTGTTTATACAGTACAAAAATGCTTTAATTCTCTTAAAAACCAAAATATTAGACTTTATAATATGCTTTTTGCCAATTTTTATGTCAATTGAAAGTAAATGTGTACCGTATTGGTTGTCAAGGAAAGTCAAATGGACTCTTTTCCTTATCTTTGCAAGATGCAGCAATCATTTGAAAATTTTAAATTCAATAAACAGATCTTAAATGCGATAGCGGAGGCGGGGTATCAACAACCGACAGAGATCCAGGAAAAGGCAATTACGCCAATATTGGCCGGGCAGGATGTGATGGGTATCGCTCAGACTGGAACTGGAAAAACGGCGGCGTTCGTTTTGCCCATGCTGATGAAGCTAAAGTATGCTCAGGGAAATGATGCGCGTGGGTTGATTTTGACACCAACGAGGGAATTGGCCATGCAAATCGAAGAAAATATTAAACTGTTTTCTACTTATCTTGATTTGCGTTCAGTGGTACTTTATGGTGGATTAGGGCCAAAAACTCAAATAGAAGCACTCGAAAAAGGAGTGGATATTATCGTTGCAACTCCGGGTCGATTTTTGGACCTGTACCTGGAAGGACATATTGGCGTTAAGTCACTTAAATTTTTGGTCTTAGATGAGGCCGATAAGATGATGGATATGGGCTTTATCAGTAAGATCCATCGCGTGCTTGAAATTGTACCACGCAAACGGCAGAACTTACTGTTCTCAGCAACAATGAGTGAGCTTGTCCGCAAAATTGCAGGCGATTTCTTAGCATTTCCGACGGTTATTGAAGTGTCCGAACAAGCTACACCAGCGAAGACGGTAAGCCAGGCGCTCTATATCGTTCCCAACCAAAAGACAAAATTGAATTTACTTCAACATCTCCTAAAAGATGATGAAGCGTTTAGCCGATTGATTGTTTTCTGTAAAACAAAGCAGGTAGCAGATAATGTTTTCCACTTTTTGGAACGTAAATACGGTAAAGATGAGGTTCGTGTTATTCATGCCAATAAAGGTCAGAATACACGTATCAACTCCATCAATGCGTTTAAGGAAGGGAATATTCGTATTTTGGTCGCAACGGATGTGGCGGCGCGAGGGCTTGACGTTTCTAATGTAAGCCATGTGATCAACTTTGAAGTACCTATTGTTATAGAAGATTATGTGCATCGTATTGGACGTACCGGGCGAGCTTTCAATGAGGGGGATGCTATCACGTTCTGTAATGATGCCGAGAAATATTATGTTCGCAAAATCGAAAAATTGATCAAGCAAAGTATTCCTGTCTACGCACTACCAGAGGATGTTTTTATAGAGAAAACACCCTTTCATGAAAAACAGGATATTGCACGAGAGATTGATAATCAAAAGCGGAAAGATGATCCAGATTTCCAAGGTGCTTTTCACGAGAAAAAATACGTTATCAAACAGAAAGAAGTGCGCGAGGCACAACGAGCTTCGGGATTTAAACCAAGAGCAAAAAGTAAAAATAAATCTGCAGGTGGAAAATCGGGGGGAGCAAATCGTAATTTTAAAAAACGTTAATTTATTGTGCGCTTTACACCACTAAATATCGCTAGTGCATGCCTTGTTGCCTGGTTTGTTATGGAAAACCCCAATGATGAAAAGGCCTTATTTACATGGGGTGCATTTATCCTATTGTTGTTGATATTGACCGTCATTGATATTGTATTTAGGGTCTTTGTAAAGCCAAATAAAAAAATGTGGTTATTACAATTGGCATTTTTGATAGTCGTTTGTGTCACCAGTTTAATTGTCAAAGTAACCTTTGGGTAAGAAGTAAAATTAAAAATAAAGACGAGTTAGGTTGTGAATCGATGACAAATATAGTCTCTGTTTCAAAAAACATAGCTCAATATAAATAGCTCAATAATATTAAAATGAAAAAAGCTGAAATAAAATTACAGGTAGCGTTAGATGAAAACAACGTGCCTGAAAATATCATGTGGTCGTCTACAGATGGAAATAATGCAGAGGAATTACCTGCAAAAGCCATGTTTTTAGCCCTATGGGATTCACATTATAAAAATTCAATGCGTATCGATCTTTGGACTAAAGATATGCCTTACGATGAGATGAAACGTTTTTTCTATGAAACACTTCAAACATTGGGCGACTCCTTTATCCGTTCTTCAGGCGGTGATCCAATGGCAGAAAAGGTTATTGGCGACTTGCGTGATTACTGTGCGCATTTTGCAGATAAAATGGAAGTTTTAATGCCACAACAATAGTTTTAAACGCTTAACAGAAATTTGACCATGCAATACTTCTTAGTAAAATCTGAACCATTTAAATATAGCTGGGAACAATTTAATAAAGATGGCCGTACATTTTGGGATGGTGTTCGTAATTACCAAGCTAGGAATAATATCAAAGCTATGAAAGAAGGTGATTTGGTCCTGTTCTACCATAGCAATGAAGGAAAAGAAGTTGTCGGCGTGGCCAAAGTCGTCAAGGAATTTTATCAGGATCCGACAACAGATGACGAGCGTTGGGTCGTTGTGGATCTGGCACCTGTAGAGACGCTGAAGAAATCCGTTACGTTGGAAACCATTAAGGCTGATGCGCAGTTGCAGGATATCGCTTTGGTCAGACAGGGGCGTCTGTCTGTGATGCCTTTGAAGCCGGAGGAGTTTGATCGGATTTTAGCGCTCGGTAACGAGTAAACTACCGCAAATAAATAAACCCAGTGTATGGGGATATAACAAAAAAGGGAAAACAAGCTGTTTTCCCTTTTTTATTATTTGCACGGTATGTAAGCCATAAAAATTAGGTATTAATTCTTTTGGCTAAAAAGACTAACCAGCGCTTTTAATTTTTTTGCATTTTCAGGCTTTAATTTCCCCGCGAGAATAAGACGCAGCTCTCTTCGTTGTAATGCATCTTCGTAAGCTTTGTGTTCTATGTCTGTTTCAGGAATTAGTACCGGCACAGCTTTGGGGTTGTTATCCGCATCAACAGCAACAAAGGTATAATAAGCTTCGTTGGTTTTTACACGGGTGCCTTCCGGTAAATTAGATGCGAAAATTTCCATGCGTACTTCCAAAGAACTATTAAACGCACGTGTTACTTGAGCTTGTATCGTGACGACCTCACCCAGTTTAATGGAGCGCTTAAAAGATACATTATCAACAGATACTGTGACGACGACATTGCTACAGTGTTTTTGAGCAGCAATAGCCGAACAGATATCCATCCAATACAATAAACGGCCACCCATCAAATTTCCAAATGTATTGGTATCGTTGGGTAATACCAATTCGTTCATCTCTGTGTATGACTCTCGCGCAAATTTCTCTATCATATCATTATTTGTCATTATCGTCCAAACGTTTTGAATTGATGATCTATGATTGCCAAAGCATCCGTAAATGACGTCGGCACATAACCCAATTCCGCGTTAGATCTAGTCAGATCAAAGCCTGTCTGCCGTGGCCTGTTTTCTGCCTGTCCAATGCTGGCAGCGCTGATCTCCGAAATCAATCCTTTGTCTAGTTGCCAGAAGTCTGCAATTTTGTAGACTGCCTCATTGATCGACATTAATTCTGCTCCTGAAATATGAAATATTCCCTGTGCTTCTCGGTCAATAGCGAGTTGGCAAGCATAAGCTAAATCATCCACAAAGGTAGGCATTCTCCATTGGTCATTGACTACTTTTATAGGTTCATTTTGTGACAACTTACTTTTGGCCCATAATACGAGATTCGAACGATTGGGGTCAGCATTGATTCCATAGACTAATATTGTGCGAAGGATAGCATAATGACAGCCCGATTGTGCAAGCACTTGTTCGGAAGCATATTTACTTTTCCCATATTCACTTTGTGGATTGGGAAGATCTGTTTCATTATAAGGGGCATTTTTTTTGCCATCAAATACAAAGTCCGTAGATAAGTGGACCAATTGGGTCTGATGTGTAGTACAATAGGAGGCAAGATAGGCCACAAGATCGACGTTAAGCGATTGACATGCGGCTTGATCTGCTTCACAAGCTTCCACACTGGTCATGGCTGCTGTATGTACAATTGCATCAAAAGTTTGTGTAGATAAAAAATCTGTCAGTTTTTCCCGATCCGATAGGTCTACTTGATAGAAAGTATAATTCACTTGATTCGGGTTGCGATTTGGACCCTTCGAAATGGCAACAACATCATATTGGTCATTTTTTGCAAGTAAATCAACGACTTTTTGGCCGAGGAATCCATTGGATCCTGTCACTAGTATTTTTTTCATCAATAATAATTAAATGATATCCAAGCACCCGTTTATAAAGACTCGTTTGCAGGGACTTAAGTGCGCTGTTTAGTTTATTCGTGTCTACAAACTAATTTACTAATCGCTGTTATAGCATTTGAGCATATAAAAAGCTAGATTATCACTTGCTGTTAAAGACAAATCCGCTTTTTTTGTTTTAGTTGGTCCATATAAAGTCCATTTTACTGGATTGTTTCATGATATTTTCAACCACTGTTTTTTCTAGATCTAAAATGGATTTTAAAGCATTGTAATCAATTTTATCGGCATCATCGGTCGGCATATGGTAGTCTGGGTGTCCACCAGTATGGAAAAATAACACCGGTATATTCTTTTTGTAGAATGAAGTTTGGTCAGATCCGCCATTACCATCCTTACTAAGATTAAATTTTATAGGGGCCTGAACATCTTTGAATATAGCCGGCCATTGACTGCTTGTTCCATAGCCGATTACAGCAAGGCCATTGCTGGGATTATAACGGCCAATCATATCCATATTCAGCATGGCTGTGATTTTCTCCAATGGGAGCGTAGGGTGTTCCGTAAAATATTTGGAACCTACTAATCCCAATTCTTCTGCCCCGAAAGCGATAAATAATAGGTTGTAAGGTTCTTTTTCCTTGTTGCTGCTAAAGTAACGTGCGAGCTCCAATAAACCAGCGGTACCAGAGGCATTATCGTCGGCTCCGTTATGGATTTTGCCTACTCCTAAAGAATCCTTTGAGCTTCCTTGACGACCTGTTCCCAGGTGATCGTAATGTGCGCCTATAACAACTGTTAAGTCGGCACCATTGTCAAGAAATCCAATGATATTATCTGCATTGCGAATGCTGTCTGCAACTTTTACCTTCCAGACTTTGGCTTTGAAGGATTGGCGGTAGCCTTTTTCACCTTTAGGCTCAAGTTTGTATTTTTTGAATTCCTTTTCAATATAATCTGCAGCTTTAAAGACTTCCTTACTGCCCGTTCCTCGTCCTTGCATTTTGTCGTCAGCGAGGTAATAAATATGTTTCTTTAAGTTGGAAACTTCGATCTGCTGCGCCTGTGCTATTTGGATTCCTAGTAGGCAGCAAAGTGTCAGAAGTAGACTAATGTTTTTCATGCGAATAGTAGAGTTTAGAAGTTGTATTGGGTTATATGTAGAAAAAATAAAAGCCTTGCGATTAACAAGGCTTTTAAGGAATATTTCGTTAATCTTCAACGATTTCGCTGTGTATGCTGGATTTTTCTTCTTTTTCGGTTTTGAAATACCGTTTTTGAAATAACAGGATTAAAACCACCCCAACAGAAATCGCCGAGTCTGCAATGTTAAATACAGGTCGGAAAAAGAGAAACTCTTCACCGCCCCAAAAGGGCACCCAAGAAGGGAAGTTACCTTGAATCAATGGGAAATAAAGCATATCGACTACTTTCCCGTGTAGGAAGGAAGAATAACCACCACCTGCTGGAAACAAACTCGCTTTATCATACCAGGTGCTTTCACTAAAGATGACACCGTAAAAAGCAGAATCGATGATATTTCCAAGTGCACCGGCAAGAATTAAGGCAACATTTAAGATGAAACCCCGGTTGTACTTATTTTTGATCATGTAATGCAGGCCGTATCCAATACCCGCTACGGCTAAAATACGAAATACCGTCAAAAATAATTTTCCATAATCACCGCCAAATTCCATCCCATAGGCCATTCCATTATTTTCAATAAAATGAATCTGGAAAAATTTGCCCAATACATGGTGGCTTTGTCCGATTGTCATGGATAACTTAACCCAGATCTTCGACAATTGGTCTATTAAAAGTATCGCGACAATAAGCGCGATCGGTTTCGTATAACCCTTCATTGTGTTATAAAAATGGTCTTTGCCTAAACAAAGACCATATATTTAATGCCTAAAATTAATATTGTTTGTTTTTCGCTTCGATGCTCAACGTTGTATGTGGAACAGCTTTCAAACGTTCTTTTTGAATCAGTTTCCCTGTTTCTCTACAGATACCATACGTTTTGTTCTCGATGCGCACCAACGCCGCTTCTAGGTTGTCGATAAATTTCTTTTGACGAGCAGCCAATTGATTTGTTTGCTCTTTTTCCAAAGTAGCTGAACCGTCTTCCAATGTCTTGTACGTTCCAGCAGTATCGTCGGTACCATTAGCATTACTGTTATTTAGCGTTGCGGTCAACGAGGAAAGCTCTTCTTTTGCTATTCTAAGCTTGTCCAAGATAATATCTTTGAATTCTTGTAATTCTGAATCGCTATAGCGTGTTTTCTCGTTGTTGTTTGCCATAATTTAATTTTTTTGGATTAATGCCTTAAGTTCTTTGCCATCGATCTCGATGGTCTCTCCTTCAGTTAGTGAATCTTCAAATACCAATGAATCGGCCAGAATTTCGGTGCAAATATACGATAAATTTTCGTTGGCAGCATTGACCACTTCTGAAGCAGCTGTTAACTTTACGTTAATTCTATCAGTTACTTCTAATCCTTTATCCTTCCTTAGATTTTGTAGGCGGTTGATCAATTCTCTTGACAAACCTTCTTTTTTCAATTCTTCGGTGATATGTACATCTAATGCTACGGTCAATTTACCTAGGTTCGCTACCTGCCATCCCTCGACGTCTTCTGCTATAATTTCTACATCGCTCAATAGAATCGTATATGGCGTGCCTGCTAGGGCCAATTCGCCTGTTGATTCCAATGAACTTATTTGATCTATAGTCAACGATTGGATAGACGAAGAAACTAACTTCATATCCTTACCAACTTTCGCGCCAAGAGCTTTAAAATTTGGTTTTATTTTTTTCTTAATGATACCGGTGGTGTCCGTAATAAACTCGATATCTTTGATATTCGTCTCCGAAAGTATCAGATCTTTTACTTTTTCTACCTTTTCCTGGAAGGCACTATCAAGTACCGGAACCAAAATTTTGTTTAATGGTTGACGTACGTTGATGGAGGTTTTCTTACGCAAGGAAAGTGTCAAAGACGAGATGTCCTGCGCTAGCGCCATACGTTCTTCCAGATCTTTATCGACTAAACTTTCATTATAAACCGGGAAATTCGCCAGGTGAACAGATTCAACTTGTTCCTTATTCGTTGCTGCATTCAAATCCAGGAATAACCTGTCCGAGAAGAAAGGTGATATTGGCGACATCAATTTCGCAATCGTATCAAGACATGTATAAAGTGTCTGATAGGCCGAAATTTTGTCTTCTGTATAATCTCCTTTCCAGAAGCGACGACGGCAAAGACGGACATACCAGTTGCTGAGATGTTCATCAACAAAGTTTTGAATAGCACGCGCTGCTTTTGTAGGCTCGTAATCCGCCAAGTATTCGTCTACTTCCTTGGTCAACGAATTTAACAAGGAGATAATCCAACGATCAATTTCAGGACGTTTCTCCAACGCAATATCGGATTCTGCATAGGAGAACTTATCGATATTGGCATACAATGCAAAAAAAGCGTAGGTATTATATAAAGTACCAAAGAATTTACGACGGACTTCATCCAACCCTTCCATATTGAATTTAAGGTTGTCCCATGGAGCGGCATTGCTGATCATGTACCAGCGTGTTGCATCGGCACTGTATTGATCGATCGTCGAGAATGGATCCACACCGTTGCCCAGGCGTTTGGACATCTTATTTCCATTTTTATCCAATACCAGGCCATTGGAAACGACGTTTTTGAAGGAAACCGATTTGTACATCATCGTAGAAATCGCATGTAAGGTGAAAAACCAGCCCCGTGTTTGATCAACCCCTTCAGCAATAAAGTCTGCCGGGTATGCATGATCGAATCCAGCTTTAAAAGGAAATTGTTCCCCTTTGGCTAATTTTTCGTGATCCAGTCCCCATTGCGCATAAGGCATTGCCCCCGAATCAAACCAGACGTCGATCAGATCAGGTTCGCGGAATAACTTTTGTCCGGCATCAGAAACAAGAACGATATCGTCCACATATGGACGGTGAAGATCCAGTTGCTCGGTGTCGAATTTATCCAAATAAGCTTTATTCTTCGCTTTTTCATCGTTAGACAAAACATCAGAGGTCAAAGAAGCTTCCAATAAAGACTTTAATTCAGGTAAGGAACCGATACAAACCTCTTCATTTTCGTCTTCTGAACGCCAGATAGGAAGTGGAGTTCCCCAGTAACGCGAACGCGAAAGGTTCCAGTCTACCAAGTTTTCTAACCAGTTTCCAAAGCGGCCGGTACCGGTTGCTTCAGGTTTCCAGTTGATGGTTTTATTTAAGGCAACCAAATCTTCTTTCACTGCTGTGGTGCGGATAAACCAGCTGTCTAGCGGATAGTAAAGAACAGGTTTGTCTGTACGCCAACAATGCGGATAGGTGTGCTCATATTTTTTGACATCAAAAGCTTTGTTGTCCTCTTTTAGTTTGATAGAGATCAACACGTCTGTGGGTTTGAAATCTTCTTTTGAACGTTCCTCTGCACTGTAATATTCCTCTTTGACAAATCTTCCGGCAAAATCGGTGATTTCACTTACAAAACGTCCCGTACGGTCCACAGTAGGAACCTCTTTTCCGTTTTCATCTTTTACCAAGATGCCCGGTACACCATGTTCTTTTGCGACACGAAAGTCATCCGCACCATAAGTAGGAGCAGCGTGAACGATACCGGTACCGTCTTCAGTCGTAACAAAGTCGCCTGGAATAACGCGGAAAGCATTTTCTTGTAAATCCTCGCTGGTGATATAAGGCAACAATTGCTCATAACGCAAGCCAACAAGCTCTTCGCCCACAAATTCTGCTGCAAGCTCCCAAGGAATTACTTTGTCGCCCAATTTATAGTCTTGGAAGGATGCATTTTCGCCTTCTGCTTTAAAATGTTTGCTAATCAGATCTTTCGCTAATACGACGGATACAGGCGCACCGGTATATTTATTGAACGTTCGGATCTTCACATAATTTATTTTCTTGCCTACAACCAGAGCTGTGTTGGATGGTAAAGTCCATGGTGTGGTGGTCCAGGCAATGAATGCAACATCCTCCGCATCGTCGTCAACTAATTTTTCTATAGCTGGATGAAGCTGACTTTTGATCAGTCTAAATTCTGCAACGATGGTGGTATCTTTCACATCTTTATAGGTGCCGGGCTGGTTTAGTTCATGTGAACTCAATCCCGTACCTGCTGCCGGAGAGTAAGGCTGTATCGTATAACCCTTGTACAAAAGACCTTTTTTGTAAAGTTCTTTCAATAAATACCATAAGGTTTCGATGTATTCATTCTTGTAAGTAATATAAGGATGTTCAAGGTCAACCCAATACCCCATTTTGGTGGTTAGGTCATTCCATACATCGGTATATTTCATTACCTCCTTGCGACAAGCGTCATTATATTGTTCTACGGTAATCTTTTTGCCGATATCCTCTTTTGTGATTCCAAGAGCTTTTTCGACAGCAAGTTCAATGGGCAGGCCATGGGTATCCCAGCCGCCTTTTCTTTTCACTTGGTAACCTTTCAAAGTCTTGTAACGACAGAAAATATCCTTAATCGTACGTGCCATCACGTGGTGAATCCCGGGCATGCCATTTGCAGAAGGCGGACCTTCAAAAAATGTATAGGTCTTGCTTTCAGGACGATTATTGATACTTTTTTCGAATATTTTTTCCTGTTCCCAACGGGTCAAAATCTCTTTACCTATCTCGGGTAAATTTAACTGCTTATATTCTTTGTACATCAGACTGTTGTATGCTTCTTTTATAAAGGTCGCTAATTTAGTGATTTATGATGGAAAATGAAAGAGGGCTTTGTTGTACTAATCTCATTAAATCGAGGTCGAACTTTTTGAAATCTCTCCTCGATCAACCGACAAAAAATGAGTGTGGTGTCTACTACGACAAAGGGACTACCTATGGCAGTCCCTTTCTTATTTCATTTGTACTGAAATTCAGTTATGCTGAAAAACTGCTTCCACATCCGCAGGTACTTGTTGCATTGGGATTATTGAATGTGAAGCCCCTTGCATCGAGTCCCGATTTGAAGTCGATTTCCATACCGGCAAGATATAGGCCATGTGCTTTGTTCATAAAGATGCGAATTCCTTGAATTTCGTATTCGTTATCGCCCTCCTTTTTCTGGTCAAAGCCCAAGATATAACTCATACCGGAACAACCGCCGCCTTCAACACCGACACGTAAACCAAAATCATCAGAGATTTCTTGTTGATCCTTTAATTTATTTAGTTCCTTGATTGCCCCTTCTGTTAAAGAAACAGGAGCAACTGCTGTATGTTCTGTACTCATTGTAATAGTGTTTTAGCCAATCCAATACAAAAATACATTTTTTTAATGGCAAATTGCTTGACCGGGATTTTTTGACATTTTCGAAACATTCAATTCTTCGTACGCTTATTCGATCCGATAGCACCATAAAATGATCTTGACCTAATTAGGTAATTCGCATAAATAAGGCTGTTTTTCTAAGAACATTTAATAAAATAGGACTTTTTGTCGATATTCTTTATGGAATATGCTATCTTTGAGGCATTAAAATAAACTACAAAATTTACTTTACAACATTTAAAAACAATGGAAAGAGATCAAGCCATTTTTAATTTAATAGCTGATGAGCTTAAACGCCAAGAAGAAGGTATTGAATTAATTGCTTCAGAAAACTTTGTTTCAAAACAAGTGATGGAAGCTGCTGGTTCAGTGTTGACAAATAAATATGCAGAAGGCCTCCCAGGAAAACGTTACTATGGAGGTTGTGAAGTTGTGGATGAGATTGAAACCATCGCAATTGATCGTGCAAAACAATTATTTGGCGCAGAATGGGTAAATGTTCAGCCTCACTCTGGTGCTCAAGCAAATGCGGCTGTTTTTTTGGCGACAATCAAACCTGGTGACAAAATTTTAGGTCTTGATTTATCTCACGGTGGTCACTTGACACACGGTTCGCCAGCGAACTTATCGGGTAAGATCTATCAACCATTATTTTATGGTGTAAAAGAAGACACTGGTTTAATTGACTATGAGCAATTGGAAGAAACAGCGCTTCGTGAAAAACCAAAGATGATTATCTGTGGTGCTTCTGCTTATTCTCGTGATTGGGATTACGCACGCATCCGTAAAGTTGCAGACGAAATTGGTGCTATCGTGATGGCAGATATTTCTCACCCTGCAGGTTTAATCGCGCGTGGTTTATTGAATGATCCACTTCCACATTGCCATATTGTTACAACAACGACGCACAAAACGCTTCGTGGCCCTCGTGGTGGTATGATCATGGTCGGTAAAGATTTTGAAAATCCATGGGGTATCAAAACACCTAAAGGTGAAATCCGTACAATCACACAATTATTGGATTTAGCTGTATTCCCAGGTACACAAGGTGGTCCTTTAGAACATACAATCGCTGCTAAAGCAATCGCTTATGGTGAGGCTTTATCCGATGAGTATATGGAATATATCGTTCAGGTAAAGAAAAATGCAGCTGCATTGGCGCAATTCTTTGTAGAAAGAGATTATAAGATCATCTCTGGTGGTACAGACAATCACTTGATGTTGGTGGATCTACGCAATAAAGATATTTCTGGTAAAGAAGCCGAAGCTGTATTGGGTAAAGCGGGTATCACAACAAATAAAAATATGGTTCCTTTCGATACACGTTCTCCTTTTGTGACTTCAGGTGTACGTTTTGGTACTGCTGCAATCACTACACGTGGTATTAAAGAGAATGAAATTATTCAAATCGGTGAATTGATCGATGAGGCATTGAAAAATGCATCTAATGATGCGCAACTGGATTTGATCCATGGTAAAGTAAAAGCAATGATGGCTGAGTTCCCATTGTATAAATAAGACTTTTTCCATAGGAATAGAAAAAGCGGAATTACCGATGCGGTGGTTCCGCTTTTTTTATCCCGTCTTTTTTTCTACTGCTATTTTAGAAAGAATAGTTCCGTTACAGTCTCGTATCAACTTAACTTTTTAGACGAACTTAACAACAATCTTATACGGACTTTAAACGGATTTTATAGGTATTCATCCGAATGAGGTCCCTATAAGGTCCCTATTAGCTCCCTATAAAGTCCGTATGAAGTAGTAACTTTAAAACTTGTTATTTTGGAGCTGTTCGAGGTTGTTATTCCATCTTGTCTGAAGGGGCGTACTGTGGTCGAAGAACCTTTATTTTGGAATTATGAGGTAGATAACTTATTTTTAAATGTTAAAAAATCTTAAAATAAATTGTAATAATTTGATTACTCATTTATTTTACGGTAATTTGGTTTTAGATTAATTGATTGTTTTACAATAAGAAAGGATAGTTTATACGGCAAACATTTACATTTTAACACAGAACTGATAATTTATTTGCGAACTGCTAAAAAAGTAAGTGACGTATGAGACTTTTAAAAAGTAAAAGCGATCAAGAGTTGATCCAAATGTATGTCGGCGGCCAAGAGTCCGGTCTAGAGGCATTGTTGAATCGATATAAATCGAAAATATATACTTCCATATATATGAAAGTTAAAGATGAATATCTTGCTGAAGATATTTTCCAGGAGACTTTCATAAAAATCATCAACACCTTAAAATCCGGTAAATATAATGAAGAAGGTAAATTTTTACCTTGGGCTATACGTATAGCGCACAATATGATTGTTGACTTTTTTAGAAAAGCAAAACGTGCTCCGAATATTGTGAATGCCGACGGGTTTGATATTTTTGAGGTGCTCGAATTTAGTGATGAAAGCGCAGAGTCAAAAATGCTCAAACAGCAGGTTGATGTAGACCTTAAAAAAATGATTCAAAAGCTTCCGGACGATCAAAAAGAAGTGCTTATTATGCGTCACTTTTGTGATATGAGTTTTAAAGATATTGCGGAGATAACCGAAGTAAGTATCAATACTGCTTTAGGGAGGATGCGCTACGCATTGAGCAATTTACGTAAAATGATTGAAGGTACTGATCTTACCCTGCAAATGGGCTATTTATAATAAAGGGGGCATTTTTTAATGCCCCTTTTTATTTGCATTCCTAATTGGAGCCATAGGAAGTCTCGACGCTTTTGTAGTTTCTCGTCTTTTGTCTTAGTTTCTCATCTTTGTCTTAATAGTATAGCAAGGCTACAATCCGTTGAGCATCGTGTTTTCAAAAGCCATTTGCTTCAATAATAAGCTCCCTGATCGAACTTGAAATAAAACGCATCTCCAATACTCACCGATGAGACTACATCTTGGATTCTTGTTAAATAGCGCAGGTGTTTCACTGTACGAAGCTGAAAATGGAGTCTGCCCAAATGATCTGGCAATTATGTCATGTGGAGATCAGATGAACCTGTTCTTTTTGTCAGGTCAAAGACTTTTTTTATCTTAGAAATTCATGCATATGCCTTTTTTCGACGTTTGGAATAAGGTTTGATAGTCATATAATAAAATAAAACGATTGAATAGCTATGTACTTGATTTTATTTATTGGAATAATGGTGGTAAGCCTGATTGTCCAAACAAGATTCAAAAACAAATTTAAGAAATACGCCGAAATGCCTTTGAGCAATGGGATGTCTGGAGCTGAGATTG
The DNA here is from genome assembly GCF_002494055.1 of Sphingobacterium sp. UBA7038. Classification (NCBI taxonomy): domain Bacteria; kingdom Pseudomonadati; phylum Bacteroidota; class Sphingobacteriia; order Sphingobacteriales; family Sphingobacteriaceae; genus Sphingobacterium; species Sphingobacterium sp. UBA7038. The sequence goes on along the minus strand of NZ_DLAV01000008.1, from coordinate 102,347 downwards.
CGCAAAAAATGTTGAATGATAACGGTATATATGATGTAAAGGTAGTGTCTATTCCAGATCGCTTGGGAGATCACTATAATCCGTCAGATAAAACCGTAAATTTAAGTCCTGAAGTTTACAGTGGCCGCAGTGTTGCAGCTGCAGCAGTAGCGGCGCACGAATGTGGCCATGCTGTACAGCACGCCAAAGCCTATAAATGGTTGGGATTCCGTTCGGCAATGGTTCCGATGGTAAATGTGGCCTCTAAAATGACATCATGGGTATTGATGCTGGGTGTTATGCTATTTGCTTTTTCCAAAGGGGGTAACCCATGGCTTTTAGCTGTTGGAGTGGGGGCTTTGGCTATTACGACCCTGTTCTCTTTTATCACCTTGCCCGTAGAGTTTGATGCGTCGAACCGCGCACTGGAATGGTTAAACCATGCTGGTGTAACCTATAATGGCGAAGAACATGACGGTGCGAAAGATGCTTTGAAATGGGCAGCGATGACTTATGTCGTAGCGGCGTTAAGTGCGTTGGTAACACTTTTATATTATGCATCGATTTTATTCGGTGGCCGTAGAAGTGATTAAATACGGATATTGTAACTTTATCCTACAAAAATGTGATTATTTTTCATAGTCGCATTTTTTATGGGGTGTTAATGAGGTTACTATAGACAATTTTTTTAACTTTGCTGTTTATATAGAATAAGATTCAGATTTTATGTTTTCAAATCTTCAAGATAAGTTAGATAGGGCCTTTAAAGTATTAAAAGGACAGGGGAGTATTACCGAGATCAACGTTGCAGAAACGATGAAAGAAATTCGCAAAGCGTTGTTGGATGCCGATGTGAATTATAAAACTGCCAAAACTTTTACCGACGATGTTAAACAAAAAGCTTTAGGCGAAAATGTACTGACAAGTATTTCCCCGGGCCAATTGTTGACGAAGATCATGAACGATGAGTTGACAGCTTTGATGGGCGGATCTGTTACGGAGCTTGAGACTGGAAAAAATCCAACAGTCATTCTAATTGCGGGTTTGAATGGTGCTGGTAAAACAACTTTCTCCGGTAAGTTGGCCTTGTACCTTAAAGATAAAAAGAATAAAAAACCATTGTTGGTGGCTGGTGACGTTTATCGCCCTGCAGCGATCGATCAATTGGAAGTGCTTGCCGAACAAGTGGGCGTACCAGTGTATGTGAATCGTGAATCTAACGATCCTATTGCGATTGCCAAAGCCGGTGTGGAAGAAGCAAAACGCAATGGAAATAATGTCGTAATCATCGATACAGCCGGTCGTTTGGCCATCGATGAGCCTTTAATGGTTGAGATTACAGCAGTTAAAGAGGCGGCAAAGCCAGACGAAATCCTATTTGTTGTGGATTCAATGACTGGTCAAGATGCCGTGAATACAGCTAAGACGTTCAACGACCGTCTGGACTTTACAGGTGTAGTATTGACTAAGTTGGATGGTGATACACGCGGTGGTGCAGCTTTATCGATTAAATCTGTCGTTAATAAGCCTATCAAGTTTATTGGTACAGGTGAAAAGATGGATGCATTGGATGTATTCCACCCTGATCGTATGGCCTCTCGTATTTTGGGTATGGGTGACGTGGTATCCTTAGTGGAACGTGCACAGCAACAGTTTGACGAGAAGCAAGCCGCAGAGCTCCAAAAGAAAATCCGTAAGAATAAATTCGATTTCAACGATTTTAAATCCCAGATTCAACAAATCAAGAAAATGGGTAATATGAAAGACCTCATGGGAATGATCCCTGGCGTTGGGAAAGCAATGAAAGATATTGAAGTCGATGACAATGCTTTCAAACCCATTGAAGCGATTATCGATTCCATGACACCTTTTGAACGCGAAAACCCAGATGTCATTGATCAAAAACGTCGTTTACGTATTGCGAAGGGATCAGGTACTGATATTAATGAAGTGAATAAGTTATTGAAACAATTTGGTGATATGCGTAAAGTCATGAAGCAGATGTCTAATCCGGCGATGGCGGCTAAATTGATGCGTAATATGCCCAAAATGCCAGGAAAAATGTAATTTTTGGAGAATAGTTACATCATAAGAAGGGCATCGTTTTATACGATGCCCTCTTTTTTTTCTGAAAATGTCTGATCTTATTGGCCAGAAAGAACCTTCAGTCCGCTTTCATTGCTGTTGGTGTCTGCAAAGTCATGAAGGTTTTGAACATGGCATTGCTCTTTCGATTAATTTTCGGTTGCTGCTAAGTGCTGCACCAGATGAATTGGGGACTGCTTGCAGACCGGATACGGGGCATTAATGCCTTAAAATTCGAACTGTTTTTAAAGAAATAATTCGTAATTTCAAGTTCCTCACCCGAGTAAACGAAATATTTGTTAAATTTGTAATTATTATGGATGACCCCGCGCAATTATCGGAATACGGCAAAATCCTTATCATTCTGCTGATAGGGGCGCTGTTAGTCTGTGCGACCATTTTTCTAGCACGTTTAATCTCTCCGAAAAAGAATAATCCCATCAAATCTGGTACTTACGAATGTGGAGAGGATCCCATTGGTTCTTCTTGGGTTCAGTTTAATCCACGGTTCTATGTTATTGCCCTTGTATTTTTACTTTTTGATGTAGAACTTATTTTTATTTTTCCATGGGCCACTGTATTTGGACAGTCCGAATATATTGCGGCAGATGGAAGATGGGGGTGGTTTACCATGATTGAAATGGCTATGTTCATTGGCATTTTAATTTTAGGATTGGTTTTTGTTTGGAAAAAGGGCGATTTGGAATGGGTTAAACCGAATGTGTCCTTACCTAAAGTTCCTGTAGCTATCCCGGATAGTGCCTATGCAAGCCTGAATAGTAGGACGTATCAGGTGCGTGATTATGCAGGTCTTGGAGATGAAACTGTCGCGCACAAAACGACGACAGATGAACAGGTGTCGACGCCGAAACCAGCCTTTAAACCTCGATTTAAAAAACCTGAGTAAGCATGAGTTTAGATAGTCAATTGCAGAATAATGGTGTTATTGTTGCCAAATTAGATGATTTGCTGAATTGGGCAAGGTTGTCTTCAATGTGGCCCATGAGCTTTGGTATTGCTTGCTGTGCCATTGAAATGATGGGGGCAATGGCTTCAACGTATGATTTAGACCGGATGGGCGTATTCCCAAGGCCTTCTCCACGGCAATCCGACGTGATCATTATTGCTGGAACGGTTACTTTTAAGATGGCCGATCGTATCAAGAAACTATATGAACAGATGCCCGATCCTAAATATGTTATCTCGATGGGCTCTTGCTCCAACTGTGGCGGTCCATATTGGCAGCATGGTTATCATGTGGTCAAAGGGGTAGATCGAGTGATCCCTGTGGATGTTTATGTCCAGGGCTGTCCGCCACGTCCCGAGGCATTAATTGGTGCTTTTATTGAGTTGCAAAAAAAGATAGACAAAGAAAGCTTGTTGGGTGAGCAATTGTTCAGCGGAAAAGCTTAAAAGATAAATTTTATAAGATTTTAAATCAATTATGGCAAAAGATTTTTATGGTGAATTGCAATTGGGTATTCTTGGCGGTGGTCAACTGGGAAGAATGCTCATCCAGGAAGCCATTAATTACAATGTAAATGTTCATGTATTGGACCCGGATAAGAATGCTCCTTGTCGCAAGTTGTGCAATAAATTTGAATGTGGTTCATTGGGCGATTTTGAAACGGTCTATAATTTCGGTAAGGATTTGGACATGATCACGATCGAGATTGAGAAGGTGAATGTAGATGCTTTAGAGAAACTGGAAGGCGAGGGCGTTATCGTGTACCCACAATCACGTATCATTCGTCTGATTCAAGATAAAGGTCTGCAAAAGCAATTTTTTAAACAAAATGATATCCCCACTTCGGCATTTCAATTGATATCCAATAAAGATAATTTAGTGAATGCCTCGTTAAACTTACCCTATATCCAGAAATTGCGTAAGGATGGATACGATGGGAAAGGGGTAAAGAAGATTGTTAACCAACAAGATATACAAGATGCTTTCGAAGAACCCAGCTTAATTGAAGAATGGGTAGATTTTGAAAAAGAAATTGCGGTCATTGTTGCCCGGAATGATAAAGGTGAGGTGTCTACATTTCCAATGGTAGAGATGGAATTTAATCCTCAGGCTAACTTGGTGGAATTTTTGATTGCGCCGTCTTTGTATGGTGTAGAGATCCAACAACGCGCAGAGGCTATAGCAAAAAAGATTGCCGATGATCTACAGATCGTGGGTATATTGGCTGTAGAGATGTTCCTAACGAAAAATGGTGATATTCTGGTCAATGAATTGGCTCCGCGTCCGCATAATAGTGGTCACCAGACCATAGAGGGTAATTATGTGTCGCAATTTGCACAGCATTTAAGAGCTATCTTCAATCTACCGTTAGGTGATACCAGATGCAGAACGAACGCCGTTATGATTAACCTGTTAGGTGAACCTGGCTATGAAGGATTGGCCAAATACGAGGGTGTAGAAGAGGTGTTGGCAATGGAAGGCGTATATATCCATTTATATGGAAAGAAATATACGAAGCCATTCCGTAAGATGGGCCATGTTTGTATTATCAATGATGACCGGGAGAAAGCGATCTTCAATGCAAGAAAAGTACAAGAAATATTAAAAATTAAAGCTTAAACAATACTATGTCAGTCAATAATAAGGCCCAGGTAGGCATTATCATGGGAAGCAAATCAGATCTTCCTGTTATGCAGGATGCGATAGATGTGCTCAAAACCCTTGGGGTGGAATTTGAGGTAACGATCGTCTCAGCACATCGTACACCACAACGTATGTTTGATTATGCCAAAAATGCAGCATTTCGTGGTTTGAAAGTTATTATTGCTGGAGCGGGTGGTGCGGCGCATTTGCCCGGAATGGTCGCTTCAATTACACATTTACCTGTAATAGGCGTACCTGTAAAATCATCAAATTCCATTGATGGATGGGACTCGGTACTTTCTATCCTTCAGATGCCCAATGGTATTCCTGTAGCAACTGTCGCTTTAAATGCGGCGAAGAATGCAGGTATATTGGCAGCTCAGATTCTGGGTACACATGATGAAACAATCAGCAAGAATATCATCGAATTTAAAGAAGAGTTGGCGAGAAAAGTAATCGAGACCGCAGTAGAAGTCGAAGATACCGAATTCTAAGCTGACAATCTTACAAAATAAAAAAGGGGAGCATTGCTCCCTTTTTTTATTTTGTAAGATTTGCCTGAACATAATCGTAACTTTTTTTGAGACTTTCGATCTTATCTGGCATATAGATATTGTCTTGCTCGACAAATGCATATTTAAGTCCGGCTTTATTCTTTTCTTTGACGATTTCAGGGAAGTTGATGCTTCCGGTCCCCACTTCGGTATACTTGATGTCATTGAAGATTTGCTCAATCGGCAATTTTCCATCTTTGGGCCATTCAATGGGATTGGATTTTGTTTTATCCATATCTTTGACATGCCATAGTTTAAAACGGTTGGGGAATTTTTCAAACAAGGCTATCGGGTTTTTACCCGCTTTTTCTGCCCAGAAAAGGTCTAATTCAAAATCGACCAAATCAGGTTCAGTGAATGCTAACATCACCTCTTCACCGGTCGTATTATTGCCCAGATCCCTAAATTCCCAGAAATGGTTGTGGTAGGCAACTTTTAGACCCAATTTTTTAGCCTGTTCACCAGCTTTATTCAATTGCTCGGCAGCATAGAGATAATCATCTTTTTTCAATGCATTCAGATCAAACATCGGTGTCACAGGAGCAATTACATATTCTTGGCCAAGTTCTTTTGCTGCATCAAAATAAGCCGCAAGATCTTCTTTGTCGGTATGCGCTTTACTGAGGTATTTGGACATATCGTAATGGCCTGAATGTGTTTTTAGACCGTTATCATCCAATATTTTCTTCAACTCTTTGTAAGGCAATTTCCAGAACTGCTTGGCTGTGGCGTCTATCCCATAGAGCTCAACATGTTTATACCCAATTTTGGCAATTTGTTCCAAAGATCCTTTCGGATCTTTATCCATTAAATCGCGAATGGAATACAGCTGTACGCCTATATTCTGTAATGGATTGTCGCTGATTGCACCGGCTTTATTTTGACAAGATATAAAGTTGGGCACCAGATAAGCTGCCGAAAGACCTATTCCAGCTTGCTTTAAAAATTGACGACGAGAATTGTTCATCATATAATTGATTACTTGTTAGTGTACAATGTACAATTATTTGTTCAGAAATCAATGGTACAACAGGGAATATTTTTGAAGTGTATGCTGAATCTTAACCCATAAAATTTTTGGAAGGTCAATGTCTTGTAGGTTGGGAAGAGTTCTTTTTAGGGGAGGAGTGCGGAGTTCTTCACACCAATAAAAAAGGTCTGAATATTTTTCAGACCTTTTTTCTATTCAAGTAGGAAAACTTAAACAGTCATGATATCTTTTTCTTTCAGTTCAGCCAATTTATCAACTTTTACAATGAATGCATCTGTTAATTTTTGAACTTCACCTTCAGCAGTTTTGATTTCATCTTCAGAAGCGCCGTCATTTTTTAATTTTTTGATGGATTCGTTGACATCTTTACGGATATTACGTACACCAATACGGCCTCTTTCAGTTTCTTCTTTTACTTTCTTAACCAAATCACGTCTTCTTTCTTCTGTTAAAGGAGGAATATTCAGACGAATAACGATACCGTCATTCTGTGGGTTGATTCCTAGGTTAGCGTCAGTGATAGCTTTTTCAATTGCGTTGATGAGCGATTTTTCCCAAGGTTGGATAACAATAGTCCGTGCATCAGTTGTATTGATGTTGGCCACTTGTGAAAGTGGAGTGGCGCTACCATAATAGTCTACTGAAATTCCATCTAACATCGATGGAGAAGCTTTACCCGCACGAATTTTAGTTAATTCGGATTCGGTGTGAGCAACTGCTTTGGACATCTTGTCTTTACAATCGTCCAATTCAATTGAAATTAGTTCGTTCATATAAGATTACGTTTTTTACAGATTTAAATTATTTAACCACAGTTCCGACATGTTCACCATTAGCAAGTTTCAATAAGTTGCCTGGTTTGTTCATATCAAATACGATGATCGGTAATTTGTTTTCTTGACAAAGGGTAAAGGCTGTCATATCCATAACATTTAATCCTTTCTCATAAACCTCTGTGAATGATATTTCTTCAAATTTTGTTGCAGTAGGATCTTTTTCAGGATCTGCGGTGTAAATACCATCCACACGGGTTCCTTTCAATACGGCATCCGCATTGATTTCGATTGCACGCAAAGATGCAGCGGTATCCGTTGTGAAATAAGGGTTTCCTGTACCAGCTCCGAAAATAACAATACGGCCTTTTTCCAAATGGCGTACAGCTCTTCTGCGAATAAATGGTTCGCAGATTTGCTCCATTTTGATCGCAGTAAGCAAACGTGTCTTTTTCCCAACTTTCTCAAGCGCATCTTGAAGTGCCATGCTGTTGATGACTGTGGCAAGCATGCCCATATAGTCTGCTTGAACACGGTCCATGCCTGATTTTTCGGCGCTTAGACCACGATATATATTACCGCCACCGATAACAATTGCAATTTCTAAACCTTGATCGTGAAGTTCTTTGATATCATTAGCGTATTGTGATACACGGTTAATATCGATACCGTAGCTTTGGTCACCCATTAAGGATTCACCGCTAAGTTTTAATAAGATACGTTTGTATTTCATAATTGTTTTTTTGGAAATTTTCCAAAGGTCAAAGATAAAATATTTTTTTTATCCCTTAAGCCTAAAATAATATTTATTGTGCTTTTATTGTTTGATTAATGACTTCTCCGTAATACTGTTCATATAAAGGCATAATATTGGACAATTGGAATTTTTTCGCATGATTTAATGCCGCTTCCTTAAATTTTTCTAAGCGCTCTCCATCTTCCAAGATATAAATCGCATTCTTTGCCATATCTTCAACATCACCAACAGCACTGAGAAATCCAGTGACGCCGTTTTCATTCAGCTCAGGTAACCCTCCAGTATTGGAAGAGATAACTGGAACTTGACAAGCCATGGCTTCTAAGGCCGCAAGACCGAAACTTTCCGAACTTGAAGGCATCAGAAATAGATCTGATACAGACAATATTTCTTCCACTGCATCCTGTTTCCCCAAGAAACGGACGTCCTTGCATACATCAAGTTCTCTGGATAGCTCTTCTGCATTTCGACGCTCAGGGCCGTCACCTACCATCAATAATTTGGAAGGGATAACATCATGTACTTTCTTAAAAATACGGATGACATCTTCTGTATTTTTGACTTTTCTAAAGTTGGACGTATGGACCAATATACGCTCATTGCCGGGGGCAATGGCTTTTTTGAAATGTGACCGATCTTTATTGCTAAATCTGTCGAGGTCAATAAAGTTGGGAATCACTTTGATATCGCGCGTAATATCAAAATATTGAAGCGTCTGATCTTTCAGATTCTGTGATACAGCGGTTACGCCATCGGACTGATTGATGGAGAATGTTACGACCGGACTAAAACTCTTGTCTTTGCCAACCAATGTAATATCCGTCCCGTGTAAAGTCGTCACGACAGGAATATTAATGCCGTAGGTAGTGAGTAAGATCTGTTTGGCCATAAATGCCGCTGATGCATGTGGAATGGCATAGTGGACGTGGATCAAATCCAACTTTTCGAAGCGAACAACATCAACCAGTTTGCTGGCTAACGCAGATTCATAGGGTAGAAAATCAAAAAGAGGATACTGCGAAACAGCTACCTCATGATAGTATAGGTTTTCAGAAAAGAAATCCAGACGTGCAGGTTGTCGATAGGTTATAAAATGAATCTCATGTCCATTTGCGGCCAAGGCCTTTCCTAGTTCGGTTGCAACTACACCACTTCCACCAAAGGTGGGATAACAAACAATTCCTATTTTCATCTGCGTAATTATGTCTGAGCGCATATTTTAACGGCATCCCGTTATAAACGCTGTTTATTTTTTGTTAAAAGGCTCCCGGGAACCTCGTGTTAGTACTTTGATTGTCGTTGTTCAAGACTCGCAATGTCCATTACATACAAACGCTATTCATTCATGTGGCACCGACGAAGTTCTTTAGCTTGACAATTGCCCTCTTATTTTACTTTATGATAATAAGGTAAATTGAAGATGCTTATTCCTGAATTTTGTGTTGCAAATTTCGTCTATTTATGCGTAAAATAACAAAAACCAATTGCCATAGTTTTGTGAATTTTTTGATTGGTTAAAAAGCACTATCTTTAAATAGATATTAAATCGGTATATGGATAACTTTATAAGTGATATTTCAGGACAGCAATTTCCTTCGGAACAACGTATTTTGGGGGCTTCAATCCGACAACCCATTTTTAAGCTGATAAAAAAGGAATATCCAGGTTTTAGTAAGGACAAGTATATCGCCGCAAGTGAGTTGACACGATTTAAAGAAACTTATATCGCCGAATTTCTGAAAGATGAGTCTGGACAGTTAAGTCAATTGGATCAGCAGGTCATCAACAGTTTTAAGGAAAATAAAGTGATCAGCGCAAGTTTGGATGGAGATAATATGGAGCCAGTCAGCGTAGGAGACCGGGTTGCCGATAAAGTGGCTGAGTTTGGCGGAAGCTGGACCTTTATTATTTCCTTTGTCTTATTTTTGATTGTCTGGATTGCGGCCAATATCTTTTGGTTAAATAATAAAGGCTTTGATCCTTATCCCTTTATTTTACTGAACCTGATTTTGTCCTGCGTAGCTGCTTTGCAAGCTCCAGTTATTATGATGAGTCAAAACAGACAGGAAGATAAGGATCGTGAACGTGCAAGAAATGACTATATGGTCAACTTAAAGGCTGAACTCGAAATCAGGGAATTGCATGAGAAAATAGATCATCTCATTATCCGCAAAGAACAAGAACTTGTCGAAGTACAACGGGATCAAGTGGAAAAATTGAGCTTTCTATTAAAAAAGATGGAAAAAATAGAAGAAGCATTTAAAAATAAATGAATTTAGAAGGAGTAATAGGAGAACTTACGTTTAAGTTTTCCAGATCGGGTGGAGCAGGTGGACAACATGTAAACAAGGTGTCATCGAAAGTATTGTTGCAGTGGGATGTTGCGCTATCCACAGCTGCTTCTGTTGAAGAAAAAGCAATGATTTTCAACGCGTTGGCAAACCGTATCAATAAAGAAGGAATACTGCAATTGGAGTGCGATATCGATCGGTCGCAGATCCGTAATAAAGAAATCGCAATCGATCGCTTTAAGCGTATAGTGGAAGGCGCACTTGTGCCAGCAAAACCCCGTAAAAAAACCAAAACTCCGTATTCGAGTGTGCTGAAAAGACTGGATCGAAAGAAACAGCAGTCTCAATTGAAAGCCTCAAGGAAAAAGAATTTCGACGAATAAAGATGACAATATCACGTATTGTTGTAAATTAATTGTTTAATTATCAGTATTTTGTATTTTAAACTAATTTATTAGTTGTAAAACTATGATTTTAGTTATAACTTGTGTATTGATTTATTATTTTGGTATTTATTTTATTCCTGAGGAGTTATGGAGGATTTTAAAGAGTTAACGAAAGCTGAGGAGCAGATTATGCAAGAGCTCTGGGAGATGGGCCGTGGCTTTGTCAAAGAAATTATTGATCGACTTCCGGAGCCGAAACCGGCCTATAACACGGTCTCGACCATCGTTCGTATTCTCGAAACAAAGGGCTTTGTAAGGCATGAATCTTTTGGTAAAAGTCATCAATATTTACCAAAGATTTCAAAACAGGAATATAAGAAAGGTATCACAGGAAAGTTATTAACGAATTATTTTGATAATTCGCCCAAGCGTATGCTCTCTTATTTTTTGGAAGAGAATAGGCTGGACATCAAAGAACTTGATGACATCTTATCGATCATCGAACGTAATAAATAACAACCAATACCCTTTTATAAACTTTTTGATTATGATTTACTTATTGATTGTCAATATTTCATTGATTATCAGTTTTGTGCTCTACAAACTGATTTTTAGAAAACTTACTTTTTTTCAATGGAACCGGATCTATCTGATTGGAATGGTTGTATTTTCCTTATTAGCTCCTGTGGGTATTTTTATTGAATTACCCAAGACGGAAATGATTTCCAATCATATTCCACAGGTCGACTTAGGAACATATATGGATGTCGAAATCGGGAGCCCGATCGAAAAAAAACCTCTTTTTTTGTTGGATATTCTTGCCAAGATCTATTGGATAGGAGCGGGAATCGCCTTTTTTTTCTTGGCGATACGGATCAAGCAACTTGTTCGGGTATTGCGTTCTTCTCCTGAGTACCTGAGTTTTTCTTTTTTTAATCGGGTTGTGATTGGAAAATCGATTAAAAACAAGAAGAATATTGCATGGCATGAGCAGGTTCATGCTGAGCAGGGACATTCCTATGATTTACTGTTGATTGAGCTACTTAAAATTTTCAATTGGTTCAATCCTGTTGTGTATTTCTTTCAAAAGGAAATAAGGTTTCAACACGAGTATATTGTAGATGAAATTTGCTCGACCGATAAAGTGGCTTATGCAGAAATGCTGGTTGCTCATGCATTACGTACAGATCAATTGGCTTTTTCACATGAGTTTTCCAATCATTCTTTTTTAAAGCAGCGCATCACGATGTTATTTAAAGATAAATCTGTACAAAGACAACGCTTGTTATATGTGATTGTGCTGCCCATGTTATTGGTGGTAGCGGGGTCTACGTTGGTCTTTAATACGAGTAGGGCCAAGGCTATGGTAGCGGATGTAGAAGAAAGCGTTAATGGCTTAACTGTGACTGATGAGCAGACATTGCCGAGCCAGTCTGAGGAGCTGAAAAATGGACAGGTAAATGAAGACAGTAAGGTCTACAAAGATCCTGAGATCATTGCTATTCCAGTTGGAGGAATGAAAAAGTATGTCATGGGATTGAGCAGTAGAATCCACGTGAGTGATGAAGCAATCAAAAATAATATGATCGGGGTAATTGTCATCTCAGCCATCGTGGAGAAAAATGGTGAGTTGAGCCATATAAAGGCTAAGAATGATTTGGGCTATGGCTTGGCATCCGCTGTGGAAAATGCTGTAAAAGCAAGTGGGAAATGGAAACCTGCAATCGTCAATGGGAAAGTCGTTCGATCGCTGCTTTCCTTACCCGTTACCGTTGGCGGAAAAACGACGTACTATTGGGAGGAAACTGACACATTGGGCAGAAAGGTCCGGATGTCATCTCATTCATTCCCGGGCGCTGAATCTGGTGAAGAGACGGAAAAACAACTCAAGGAAGTAAAATCGATAAGGACGGAAGATGAGAGCGACCGCTGGAATCTTTCATTGGATTTTCAGTCCGATTTAGTAACTTTTGATAAAGTTGAGGTGCAACCAACACCTATTGGGGGAATGCGATCTTTTATGATCTGGGTAGGCGATAATTTTGTTTTTCCGGAAGCAGCAATTAAACGGGAGGTTAATGGCATTGTTGAAGTGGCTTTTATTGTCGAAAAGGATGGCAGTTTATCCCATGTTGATGTAAAAAAAGATCTTGGTTATGGAACCAAAGAGGCGGCATTGGAGCTCCTAAAAGGTGCGAAAAAATGGAAACCGGGATTAGTTAACGGTAAACCGGTACGCGTGGCTTACACATTGCCGATTCGTTTAAATTTAAAGAAGTAAAGATTAGATCATAAATATGCAGAGCAGATTCATTCAAATTTTCTATTTTATTGTGGTTTTGGCCATGCTTTCTTCCTGTAAGTCCTATAAAGTGGTTCCCAACGGTTTTGCTGTACAAGGTGATGAGTATTTTGTTAATATTAACAAAGAGCTTACGGTATTCCTCGGGGATGATATTATGGAGGATAAAAATTGGCAAGGTAAGACTAATCCGATTAATGCAAAGCAGGTTGACAATCGATTTCGTCGTGTATTACGCCATTTACGCTATTCAGATACCGCGTATCAGGTTTTGTTTTCTGGACATCTGGAAGGAAAATATCAGTATGACATGCTTGCTGTAGTCAACAACTCGCCAAATGTAAAAGGGAAAAAAAATCACCTACTTGATTTAAGTTCTTTTCAACGGGAGCAAAATAAGGAGGGACGATATTTTTATACAACTACAACTTTTAAGGGGCAAAAGCTGCTTCATTTTGTAATTCCGTTTAATGGGCGCCTTTGGCAAGAGAAAATGGTGTCGCTGATCTTTCTTTTCCCGGAGGATTTTACCGATATCGCGTGGGCGAAGGATGTAGTGATGTCTAATGTTGCTATGTATCGCGATCGTTATAAATTTACCCCGAGCCGCACAGAGATTTTATGTCCTGATGATGGTAGTAGCCGTTCGCATTTAGATTATAAAATTCCGGAAGAAAAGGTGAATAAAACAGGTTACATGTTAATGAAAGCTTATGGTGAAGTTGACGGAGAACGAAAACTGGTTGTTTACCGCGTGATGAAGCCTGGTGATTTTTATGGTTCCTTTGTGACTTGTAAAGGGGATTATGAAATTCTATATACCACATTGCAGGACAAGATTGTTTGGCAGACCAAGGTGAATACAGAGCGGGATGTCAAATTCTAACGAAATAAATTGAAAGCCTTGGATCAATAATCCAGGGCTTTCAATTTATTCTTTAAATGTGAAATTTCATTTTGGAGCTGTTCAACTTTCTCCAATAGGTGACTGGCAACCTGAATTCCGGCAGGATTTACTTCAAGATCATAGTAGAGATTTGAAAAGCGTTCCAATTTTTGGAGCTCTTCTTCATCAATATATTGTTCTTCTTGTTGAATGACAATATGTATGAGTCCGTATTCCTCCATGGTTTGCAGGAATGTTGTTTCAACCTTTCTGGACTGGCAGAAGTCGATGACTTTAATGAGTGTCGTTTCCATAAGATTAGTGTTTTAAATCCTTCAATTGTTGGAACAAGGCCTTTTCTTCGGCAGACAGATTATTGGGCATTTGAATATTCAATGTGACATACAGATCGCCAAATTCACCTTCTTTGCGATACAAGGGGAATCCTTTTCCTTTAAGTCGCATTTTTGCACCATTTTGACTTTCGGCTTTAATCTTCAGTTTAACTTTGCCGCCGAATGTATCTAAAGTTGCTTCACCGCCTAAAATAGCTGTATAGAGGTCTATATCAAGTGTTGTGTATAAGTCATTCCCCTGACGTTTAAAACGGGCATCAGGCGTGATGTTGATAGTGATATAGAGATCTCCTTTTGGGCCACCGTTGATGCCCTCTCCGCCATAACCTTTCAGTTTGATCTTTTGACCATCCTCCACGCCAGCATGAATCGTGATGCGGATACTTTTTCCATTGATATTGAAGGTCTGTTGATGTGTCGTGTAAGCTTCTTGTAAGGTTAAGCTGAGCTCCGCATTAAGGTCCTGGCCGCGGAATGTACTTTGGCGGCCTCCTCCGCGTCTGCTACCAAACATCTGTTCGAAGAAATCAGAGAATTGCCCATCATCAAAGTTTCCAGTGTACTCATGGGAACCGCCACCACCAAATGGATTTCCTCCAGCGCCGAATGGATTTCCTCCGTTAGATTGTGACTGACGGTATTGTTGTTGCGCTTTTTCATACTCCTCTCCATGTTGCCAATGTTCACCGTATTGGTCATATTTTTTGCGCTTTTCGGGATCGGATAATACTTCATTTGCCTCATTAATCTCCTGAAATCGTTGTTTGGCCTCATTGTCATTGGGGTTGACATCAGGGTGGTATTTACGGGCTAGTTTTCGATATGCTTTTTTGATGTCATCAGCTGAAGCTGTTTTATCAATGCCAAGCACTTTATAGTAATCTACAAAAGCCATAAATTATACTTGTTTTGTATTAAAGATAACAATAATTGTGAATAAAAGGTTTATGCTAAAGGTCATTTTAGTACATAAAAAAGCAAGTAAACAATCATTTACTTGCTTTTTGTATTGTACAAAATAATCCTTGATAAAGCCGATAATTTGACCTTACTCTTTATTACTGTCGATGACCAGGCGATTTTCCCTATTGGCTATTTGCCATGCCGTGTAAAATGCGAGCTTTTCGCGTTTTACCATTAATGGAAAGTCGATCTTGTCATAGGTATCTGCAGGCGTGTGGTAGTCCGGATGCAGGCCCGAAAAATAAAAGACAGAAGGAATACCTTTCTTGGCAAAGTTATAATGATCGGATCTATAGTACAAACGCATAGGATCCTTTGGATCGTCATACATATAGTCAATCTCCAGTTTCGTATGTTTTTCATTCTCATTTTTATTGATCTGATATAACTCCGAGCTCAATTTATCTGAACCGATCGCATGGATATAATCGTGATTACCTTTGAGATGTTTGTCGTCAACACGGCCGATCATATCAATATTAATGCAGGCAACGGTGTTTTTCAATGGAAATATGGGATTTTCTGTATAGAATTTGGAACCCAGTAAACCTTTTTCTTCTGCCGCATAGGTGATGAACAAAATACTGCGCCGTGGGCCATTTCCGGTTGATTTAGCTTTAGAAAAAGCACGTGCCAACTCAAGGACGGCTGTTGTGCCCGAGGCATTGTCATCGGCCCCAAAGAAGATATTTCCTTTGGAATCCATTCCATCGTGGTCATAGTGGCCCCCGATCACAACGATTTCGTCTTTTTTATCTGTTCCTTCCAAGTAGCCAAGAATATTAGGATCGGCTAGAGGAGCCGCATTGGTGCCAAACTCAGCTTTAACATTTGTTGAAATAGCAAAGGAATTCGGTTGTCCCGTACGATTAATTTTTGCAACCACAGTAGCAAGATTGGTTCTTGCTAGGTTTAGAATATAATTTGCTGCATGGTCTGTAATATTGACCACGGGGATCATGGGCGACTTTTCCGGCGCAGGTTGATCCACCGCTAAATTATAACGGCCCTCAATAGCACGGTCTCCTGCATCCTCCAAAAGTTGAGACAGCTGACTATTGATGGCTAGTACCATTTTGGGACTGTGTTTAAGGATCTCCTTGACTTTTTTATTTCGGGTTGTTGCCCAGTCCGAAGCAGCCTTTTTGCTGGTAATCCATGAATTCCCTTTCTCATCTGTTGGCTCATTCTCATTGATCAACATAACGATCTTATTGTGGAGATCCATGCCTGAGATATCCGAATACTTGGGATCATCTATGCCATAGCCAATAAACACAATTTCATTGCTTTCGAAGAACTTGTTCTCATTGTTGCCAATGACAAAAATGTCCTTACCATGTTGGAAGGGTCTATCGTTAATACTAAATTGCTTTACCTTAAAGCTGTTGCGAATTAGCTGCAGGGGTTGGAAATAGGATCCATTGACAGGCGCACTAAGCCCATATTTTTTAAATTCATTGGCAATATATTCTGCTGCCAGGCGCCCACCTTTTTGGCCGGTCCCTCGGCCTTCAAAATCGACAGAAGCTAAAGTGCGCAGATGCTTCTGCGTCGACTCTACTGTGATTTCATCTGCATATTTACTGTTTACGTCCTGTGCTTTTGCACAGCTCATTAGGGAGCATGCGATCCAAAGCAGGTTGTATATTTTTTTCATTGTTTATTTTTTACTAGTGCGACTTTCAACGCTTTATTTTGTAATGCTAATTAACCGGATTAAGCGAGCATCATCTGCTTAATCTTATAACAGGTGTCAGTATCTGCACAATATATAAAAAAAAGCGGATGAAAAGTGTAGTTTACCTTTCATCCGCTTCTTAAAAAATGTTAATTTATTAACAGCTACAAGCTATTTTGTTTACACGGTTAGCGTGACGTCCACCCTCGAATTCCGTGTTCATAAATGTGTTGACGATCTTTTTAGCAAGGTCAAGGTCGATAAAACGTGCTGGGATACATACCACGTTCGCATCATTATGCTGACGGGCTAAAGCCGAAATTTCCTCCAACCAACAGATAGCAGCACGAATATTTTGGTGTTTATTAGCTGTGATAGCAACACCATTTGCACTTCCACAAATCAAGACTCCGGCATCAGCTTCTTTATTTTCTACTGCTGATGCAACTGGGTGTGCGAAATCTGGATAATCAACTGAATCTGGAGAGTTTGTTCCAAAGTCTGTTACTTCATAACCCAGTTCATTCAAAAAGCTTACCAAAGCTGTTTTGTATTCAAAACCAGCATGGTCACTTCCAATCGCAATTTTCTTTACGCTGCTCATTTTTATTGTTATTTTATTTTTCTTGTGCTAATTTTTTTCTTTTGACATCCGCAGAAACCATAATACTGATCTCATATAATAAGAACATTGGTGCTGCAACGGTCAACATGGTGATCACATCTGCAGAAGGTGTAATGATAGCGGCTATCACTAAAATAATTACAGTTGCATAACGACGGCTGGCCCGCATAAATTCAGGGGTCATAATGCCTATTTTCGAGAGAATAAATACCAGTATCGGCAGTAGGAAAACAATTCCACAGCCCAATGTTAATGTTGCTATCGTGGAAAGGTAATTATCAATGGTAATCTGGTTCACGATTTCATCACTTAGGGATACATTTGCCAGAAAGTTTATGGATAAGGGTACAACGATGTAGTATCCGAAGAGCGCTCCTAAAATAAACAATAAAGAGGAGTAAAAGACAAACCCTCGTGCAGAGCGTCTTTCCACATCGGTCAATGCTGGTTTTACAAATAACCAGATTTCAAAAAGAAGGTAAGGAAAGCCCATCATCAAAGCCATCAATAAACAGGAGTTTATCTGAAGCATAAATTGACCTGCTAGTTCGGTATTGATGATATTAAAAGGAATTTTCTTGACACAGAAGTCCGCTAAATTGAAAGCATCTGCGGCTTTACACATCATGCGATAGGTCCAAAAATTTAAATTCTTTGGCCCCATGATGATATCGTTGAATACGAAATCGTAGAATGTAAAGGCAATACCTGCAAAGATACAGATCGCAATTGCTGAACGGACCAAATGCCATCTTAAAACCTCAAGGTGGTCAAAAAAAGACATTTCCGCTTCTATATTCTTCCCTTTATCTTTAATAGCTTGTATTAGATCTTTCGAATTAGGTGTACTCATAAAAATTGTTTGGAAACAAAAATACCATTCTTATTGTAAAGAATGGTATTTTTTATGTATGTAAAGATAATTTTATTTAATCTTCTGCAGGATATTCCGTTAGGTCGAAAGTTTCCATAAACTTTGTCGTGAAATTGCCGGCTCTAAAGTTAGGGTCGCGCATCAATCTCAAATGCAAAGGAATGGTTGTTTTGATCCCTTCAATGACGAATTCACTCAATGCACGTTCCATAGTACAAATTGCTTCTTCACGTGTTTGCGCAACGGTGATCAATTTAGCAATCATAGAATCATAGTTTGGCGGAATTGAGTAACCAGAATAAACGTGTGTATCTACACGTACACCATGTCCACCTGGTGAGTGGAAGTTGGTGATTTTACCTGGTGAAGGACGGAAATTGTTGAAAGGATCCTCCGCATTGATACGACATTCGATCGCATGCATTCCTGGTTCGTAGTTTTTTCCGGAGATCGGAATTCCTGCGGCCACCTTAATTTGTTCTTTGATCAGATCAAAGTTGATGACTTCTTCCGTTACCGGGTGTTCTACTTGGATACGTGTGTTCATTTCCATAAAGTAGAAGTTGCGGTGTTTGTCAACCAAGAATTCGATTGTACCAGCACCTTCATAGTTTACAGCTTTAGCACCTTTAACAGCAGCCTCTCCCATTTCAGCTCTCAATTCGGGAGTCATAAAAGGTGATGGCGATTCTTCAATCAATTTTTGATGACGACGTTGGATCGAACAGTCACGTTCAGATAGATGACATACTGTACCGAATTGGTCACCCACAATTTGGAATTCGATATGACGCGGTTCCTCTACATATTTTTCAAGGTAGATACCGTCGTTACCGAACGCAGCCGCAGATTCGACACGCGCAGAATCCCAAGCTGGTTCAAACTCTTCGTCTTTCCAAATGATGCGCATACCACGGCCACCACCACCGGCTGTAGCCTTGATGATAACTGGGTAGCCGATTTCATTGGCTAAGGTAATACCTTCTTTTACGTTTGAGATCAAACCATCGGACCCTGGAACAGTAGGAACACCAGCTTTTTTCATGGTATCTTTTGCACGGGATTTATCACCCATTTTCTCGATCTGCTCTGCAGTTGCACCAATAAATTTGATACCGTACTCTGCACAGATAGCTGAGAAACGAGCATTTTCCGACAAGAAACCATATCCTGGGTGAATCGCATCTGCATTTGTTAATTCAGCTGCAGAAATAATATTCGGAATGTTTAAGTAAGAGTCTCTACTCGGTGGAGGACCAATACAAACTGCTTCATCCGCAAATCTTACGTGTAAACTATCGCGATCGGCAGTGGAATATACTGCGACACTCTTGATACCCATTTCACGACAGGTACGGATAATGCGCAGGGCAATCTCGCCTCTATTTGCAATTAATATTTTTTTGAACATTGTCTTGAATTATGAAGTTTGCAAAAAATGTAGCCCTTTGGAGGCTACATGTATTCATTTACGTAATTGTAAATTACTTAGGCTCAACTAAGAATAATGGTTGGTCGAACTCAACAGGTTGAGCGTCTTCTACCAAAATCTTAACGATTTTACCTGAAACTTCAGATTCAATTTCGTTGAATAATTTCATTGCTTCAATGATGCATAGTACAGAACCGGTATTGATATCATCACCAACATTGACGAAAGATGGTTTACCAGGTCCAGCCGAACGGTAAAATGTACCGATCATTGGTGATTTGATTGTGATCAAGTTTGCTTCAGCGCTTGCGGCTGGTGCTGCAGGGCTAGCTACTGGAGCTGGTGCCGCTGCTTGTGCAACTTGAGGAGCAGCAATTGGAGCAACAGCAGGAACAGTCGCTGTTACGTACGTAGGCTCTTGATTTGTTTTTATTGTAATTTTAAAATCTTGCTCTTCAATTGAGACTTCATTCACACCTGATTTTGAAACGAATTTAATCAAGTCCTGAATTTGTTTGATATCCATACCCATAGTATTCTAGGTTTTGTTTGTTTCTAAAAAATTCTAACTGTCAAAAGTAATAAATTATACCATAAAATGGACAACTAATACGCCCATTTTAAATAGATGGATCCCCAAGTGAAACCTCCACCGAAAGCAGCAAGGATAAGATTATCTCCTTTCTTCAATTGAGATTCCCATTCCCACAAGCATAAAGGAATAGTACCACTGGTGGTATTTCCATATTTTTGAATGTTCACCATCACTTTTTCTTCTGGAAGCCCCACACGTTCTGCCGTTGCATCAATAATACGTTTGTTGGCCTGATGAGGCACCAACCAAGCAATATCTTCTGACTTTAAGTTATTTTTGACCATAACCTCATGTGCTACATCAGCCATATTGGTTACTGCAAATTTAAACACCGTACGACCTTCTTGGTAAGCGTAATGTAATCCTGCATCTACAGTTGCATGCGACGCCGGATTCAGCGAACCCCCACCTTTGATATTCAAAAACTGTCCCCCGGAACCATCGGTTTTTAAAATAGCATCTTGTATACCCATGCCTTCTTCATTTGGCTCCAATAATACACAGCCACAACCATCACCAAATAGGATACAGGTATTGCGGTCTTGGTAATTGATGACCGAAGACATTTTATCGGCACCGATAACAAGGACTTTTTTATGAGTGCCAGCAGTGATAAATTGTGTTCCTGTATTCAGACCGAACAAGAAACCTGAACAAGCCGCCTGAAGATCAAATCCCCATGCATTTGTAGCTCCGATTTTATCGGCCAGAATATTTGCAGTCGCAGGGAACAGCATATCTGGTGTGCTTGTACAAAAGATAATAAGGTCAATATCTGTAGCAGCTATACCTCTTTTTTTCAATAAACCTTGCACTGCAGGTACAGCAAGATCTGAAGTAGCAAGACCTTCACCTTTTAAGATGCGACGCTCTTTGATTCCCGTTCTGGAAACAATCCATTCGTCGTTGGTGTCGACCATTGTTTCCAATTCTTTGTTAGTAAGGATATAATCCGGAACGTAACCATTTACAGCCGTGATTGCGGCGTGAATCTTTGACATAAATACTCTAATTGAAAATAGATCTGATGCTGTCAATGAACTTAGACTCGATCATATCTCTTGAAAATAAAACCATATTTTTAATGGCCTCAGGTGTCGAAATACCATGGCCAATAATGACAGGAGCATTAACTCCCAAGATCGGGCTACCGCCGTACTGCTCGTAGTTGAATCGGTCGAAGAAATCATCTTTAAAACCTTTTTTCAACGTCACTACATAAAATGATTCTGCGAGTTTCAAGACGACGTTGCCTGTAAATCCATCACAGACGTAAACGTCGGCATGGTCACTGAACAGATCACGGCCTTCTGCATTTCCGATAAAGTTAATCTTGTCGTTGGCTTTAAGTAGGGGGTAGGTAGAGGTTGTTAGGATGTTTCCTTTTTCTTCTTCTTCTCCGATATTCAATAATCCCACTTTAGGGGTGGATACATTAAACACATGTTCGGCAAAGACACTTCCCAAGATTGCAAATTGGTTCAACATCTCTGGTTTACAGTCCGCATTAGCGCCGACGTCCAATAAGATTCCGAAGCCTGATTTTAATTTGGGAACAATGGATGCTATTGCAGGGCGTAATACGCCTGGGATAGCTTTAACGCTAAACATTGAGCCCACAAGCATGGCGCCAGTATTACCAGCAGAAGCGAATGAGTCAATTTCTTTGTTTTTTAAATATTCAAATCCCTTCGCAATACTTGAGTTGGGTTTTTGAGTTATTGCTTTGGTTGGATGTTCACCCATTGCAATGACTTCTGGAGCCTCCACATATTCAAAGTCAGATGAATTTCCTCCGGCTTGATTGATTAATTGTTTAGTCTCTTCAGTTTTACCAAAAAGGACTATTTTTTGGTCTCCAGTAAGCTGTTTTTGTGCTTCAATAGCACCTGTTATCGTTGCTTTAGGAGCATAATCTCCTCCTAAAATATCTAAACCAATCTTCATCCGTTATTATTTAGTAAATCAATAATACGCAAAAAACATCCCAAAGTAAAGCAAATTTCTAAAATAGTGCTTGTCTGGGATGTTTTGGTGTTATGAAAGGTTTACCTTAGACAACAGCTGTATTTTCAATGATCAATTTACCGTTGTAGTACAAGTTTCCGTCTACAGTATATGCACGGTGAGGTAAATGAACTGCGCCAGTTTCTTTACATACTGTCAAGCTTGGAGCTTCAGCTTTATAATGTGTTCTTCTTTTGTCTCTTCTTGATTTAGAAGTTTTACGTTTTGGATGTGCCATCTCGTATTCTTGTTTTAGTTATTTTTAATATTTCTCAATGCTTCCCAACGTGGGTCGATAATTTCTTCTTCTTTTTGTTCCTCTGAATCAGGCTCGCTTGTAAATAACGCGAGCATCTCAGGATCACATTGTATGCCTTGTCCCTGCTCTTCACATTTGACGATATAGGGAACAGCTAAATTAATGTATTCGTATAATAACTCAGCTATATCCAACTCATGGTCGCTTTTGGATAAGATCAACACCTCTTCGGTATTATCTGTCCAATCTTCATCCGTGAATTTGACTAATATTCGTTCTTGAATTGAAATCGGTGACATAAACTCTTTTAAGCAGGTATCACAAGTCAATTGAATTTCGCCTTGGATATCAAAATGCAAAATCAAAAGATTTTCTTGTTTTTGCAATTCAACTTCTGCTTTCAGATTGCCATCTTTTACAATCGAATGTTCGTAGCAGTCAAAGAACTTTTTATTAATGTCAAACTCAAAATTGTGCTTTCCAGCGTTGAGCCCCGAAAAGGGAATTCTATATTGTTTTAGATGTTTCACAATCTTGCATTTGAGCCTGCAAAGGTATGTATAAAATCATTAGGATAGAAATATTTTTTCAAATATTCCGAAGCAAAGCTTCATATACACCAGTAACAGGACTTATTCATAATAATTTTTGCCTAACTCTATCTTTTCGCGCCCATTTGCCATACGCCATTTGTTAGTATCGCGTAGCGAATAAGCACAGCCGCAATATTCCTGCATATAGAATTTCTCCTTTTTGGAGACTTCAAGCATACGGGCAGAACCACCTTTCTTACGCCAGTTGAAAGTCCAATACTCCATCCCTTCATGGCGGGAGGCAGCACGTAAACCACAATCATTGATCTGCTCCATGTTTTTCCAACGGGAGATACCCAGCGAACTTGAAATCACATCAAAGCCATTGGCAGCCGCATACTCAGCCGTTTTTTCAAAACGCATATCAAAACACATCGTGCAACGGATGCCTCTTTCAGGCTCTTGCTCCATCCCTTTGGCCAAATCAAACCAATGATCAACATCGTAGTCCGCATCAATAAAAGGGATATTATGTTTTTCCGCAAATCGGATGTTCTCGTCTTTGCGTAAATCATATTCTTTGCGGGGATGAATGTTGGGATTGTAAAAATAGATTGTAAAATCGATATCCGAAGCAATGAGTGCTTCCATCACTTCTCCAGAACACGGAGCACAGCAGGAGTGTAAAAGTAATTTTTTGCCCTCTCCCGGTAATGTCAACGTCTCCCTTACAAATTCCTTATTTTCCATAATCGTATGTGCTAACAAAAACAAAGGCAATTTTAATCAAAAAGTAGCGGATTGACAAATATTTCCGTTTTACTTATACGGGTTTGCCCCTAAAAGAATCATATAAATTCATTGATATTCTGCATATATTAGTAGATTTGTATGTTTAACGCAATACGCTATTTTTAATAAAAAATATATGAAATTTTCGTTTCAATCCTGTATTATCCTATTCGTTGCCAGTGTAATAGGTTTTACTTCTTGCAAGAAACTGGATGATGAGCCTGTACGAACGGGGGCTACTTTGATCTCTAGATTATATGTTTCTTTCTCGGATTACGACCAGAACAATTCTGCGCTTAAAAACATGATGATTATCGATCCGGCTGATACGACCAATTTAGATAATATCTATCAATATCTTTCTCCGGCAAAAGGGGGCGGACCAATTCTTTTTGATGCTGCTGCCCGGGCTATCTTTCAGGCGAGTGTTACGGCACAGGATACCTTTCTTCAGGTGATTCCATTTGCCAATGAGATCTATGGAATTCCCGGTAATGCAGGTGCTATTGGATACCGCGGTTTTACGAATGTTAGGGGATTGGCCTATTATACGTATGCCCAACAAAATGGTACATCTGGATCTGTAACAACACCATTTCTTTTGGCGGTTACAAATCGCGGAGTAGGTAATTCCATGTTATATGCGATAAGTACACCAAGTGGAAAAGTGGGATCAAAAGGTGGAGCACCAATCATTGACAAACAGATTAACCTTGGGAACCTGGTTCCGAGTTCACTGACTTTATTGAATAGCAATACAAGTGATAGTAATGAGAAATTGGTGCTGATTGGTTTTAATAATGAAGGAACAGAAAATAGAAGTGGTTTTGCTGTATATTCTCAACTCAAACAAGAACTCATCGACCGTCCTCGCGATACCATTGTAGCTTCCACTAGATTTACGCCAGTGATGAAAGTATATATCAATGGTAAAACGGGATTAGGCTCGGTATCCTATGCACCCAAAAAGGGTTTGTTGGCGGTAACTTCCGGTAGTGAAGTGCTATTTTTCAAAGATCCAAAAACCTTATTTAGTGGAGGCACGGACAAAACTGTGGCGCCTGATTACGTCATCGGTGGGGCTAATACAGGCTTAGTAAAACCTTGGGGGATAGCCATTGATGATCGTACAGAACAAGGGAAATTCTTTTATGTTTCTGATCTAACGAATCGTACAATTTCGCGTTTTCCATTGCTAGGTGAAGGCAATATAAAACCCGATATTGCAGCGAAAACCTATGGCTCTTTGACGCCGAATTATATCTTTTTAGATGCTCGTGAAGCTAATATTTTCTAACGTGCAGTTTAAGCAAGCAACTGGAAAAGCGCTTTGATTTCCTGTTGCTTGTTTGAACTTTCATGTTCCTCGTAGGCAGACATCAAGTTTCGCAAAGCTCGTTTAAGGATGGTCACATTATCGCAGGGATAGGTGAATTCTCTATCCGGATTGAGGTTCAGTTGCTTCAAAAATGAATTTACATCGCTTTTTTGCATAACCTGCCCACGATTAAAGGCATTGATGTAAAACAGCACATTTTCATTCCCTTCTTCATCCGAATCCATATACGCCAATACAAAATGCTTTGGTAAATTAATACCGTAGATCGGAATGTCCAATTTTTGTGCAATGATACTGTAAATGCAGGATAGGGTTAAGGGATTCCCCTGTTTGGTATCGAGTACTTGACCAATATAGGAATTCTGTGGATGATGATAATCCTTTGTATTTCCTGTTAGGCCGAAGGAGCCAAAAAGAACATGATTCATCAGGTTCACTTTTTCCAGCGGGCTCATGTCGTAATGCAAACCGCGCCATACCTCAGTTTTGAGGTCTTCTATCGCTAAAACAATCTTATGATCCTCATAAGAAGGATATTGATAATTATTGAGGATAATTAATCCTTCCAGTAGATTGAATGAGTTACTCAGGTTCCAAATCTGTAATTCGTTTTTGGTCTGATCAAATTGAATTTCATGGATAATATTCTCTAATCGACCCTGTATGTGAGGATCGAAGCTGGACTCCCAAAATTTTTCCAAATAGGGTACAATCTCAGGACCTTGGCTTTTTAACTGGTGCTCCACTTCCTGAATAATCTGTTGGTCGGTGTCGTCCAACAGGGATATTAGCGATTTCAACTCTCTCTCATTCATCATAACGAAGTTAAAGAATTGATTCGAGATATGAGCTAAAAAAATCCCTACCGTCATTGATGTACTGCGTAGGGATTATCCAGGTTAAATTGGCATACAATTATTTGAGCTGACCATCCAGCATATTGACAACTCTTTTACCATATTCGGCATTCTTTTCAGAATGGGTTACTTGTATAATTGTAACGCCATCATCGTTGAGCTGTTTGAATAAATCCATGATTTCTTCGCCTTGTTTGGAATTTAAGTTACCCGTAGGCTCATCGGCCAGCAATAACTTCGGTGATCCCGCCAATGCACGCGCTATACCGACAATCTGTTGCTGACCACCGGATAGCTGGGCCGGGAAGAGATCCTTCTTCCCGACAATGCCAAAGCGATCAAGCATATCGGCAACAATAGCTTTTCTTTCTTTGCTTGAAATGTCTTTATAGATCAAGGGTGTTTCGATATTTTCATACACGGTCAATTCATCCAGGAGATGATAAGCTTGAAATACATAGCCTATGTGGGATTGATATAGTTGCGTTCTTTTCTTTGCTTTCATTTCCAATACATTCTCGCCCATAAAGATATATTCACCCTCATCAGGTTCATCAAGCATACCGATAATATTTAATAAAGTTGATTTTCCAGACCCTGATGGCCCCATGATGGAGATAAAATCACCTTCAGCAATATCGAGACTTACATCTTTAAGGACGAATGAGCGTGTACCACCTACGTTATACCACTTGAATAAATTTTTTAATTGTATCATTTTTTAGTATTGAGATCTTAGATATTCTTGTTTTATATTTTTATTAGTCATCATAATTACTGTTCGACTGGGGAATAGGGCCCTTTACCGCTCAAATTATCTTTTATTCATCGCGCAGGCTATCTATTGGATTTGTTTTTGCGACTTTTATAGATTGGAAGCTGATGGAAACCAATATGAGGATAAATATGCAAAATATTGGGATCAAAAACGACCACCAGAACAGCTGAATATGATAGGCGAAATTGGAAAGCCATTTATTCATGAGTAGATAGGCTATTGGAAGGGCTATGCCGATCCCGACTAAAAAGAGCTTGAAAAATGGTTTGTTCAATTGAATAAAGAGCAATTGTACCGAGGCCCCCAGTACTTTGCGGATGCTCATTTCCTTTTTTCGTAATGCCGCCTGATACGCCGCCATACTAAATAGCCCTAAGGCCGCGATGATAACCGAAAGGCTGGTGAAACTATTAAAAGCAGTCTGCAATTCGTGCTGTTTTTTGTGCTGTAAAGCATATTGCTCATCCATAAAAGAATAATCAAGAGGCAGATCTTTTGCGGATGGATTTTTCTCCCATTCTGCTTTGACTGTATTGATGGCCTGATCAACCATTCCCGGTTTTGTTTTGACCATGAGGGTTGTCTGAAAGCGCATAGTACCACATTCGTTTTTAAATGAATATAGGCTCGGCTGAACTACATTTTCAAAGCCATAAGCTTTACTGTCTTTGACTAAGCCAACAATTTCAAAGGTGACATCACAGCCTTTGATTTTAGCACCTATCGGGTTTTCGAGTCCTAAATTTTTGGCTGCAGATTCGTTGATAATAGCATAGTTGGCCAAGGAATCGTGAAGCAGTTGATCTATTGAAACAGTGGTGTTTCCTTGTATACTGGAGATATTTAGCGTCTTGAAGTATCCAGGATCAATACCGACATGTGCAAACGAAACGTTTTTTTGAGCATAGGAAAAATCCATTTTGGGAGGTTGTTCGCCTTCCCCTGGAATATTTGTCGCTGATGCAACAGAGGCAATACTTGGATCATTTTCTAACCGACGTTTTAGTTGTTGATAGGAACCATCAATTTTGGAATCATAATACATGCCTATTCCTTTGAAATTAACAACCTGTGCAGGCTCAAATCCTTTATCCGCCTGCTGCATATAATTTAGCTGTGCCCTAATAACCAGCATGCCCGATATAAATAGGATGGCCATACTGATCTGAAAAGTTAGTAGTGCGTTTCGAAATGTGCCCTTTTTGAGAATGGAAGTCAGTCCACCTTTTAGGAGATTAACAGATTTGAAGCCAGAGAGTATGATCGCTGGGTATATTGCCGATAGAATTGTTGTCAATAGTACGGCAATAGCAAGTTGGGCGATTGTCTCCGAACTCAAAATATAACCCTTAAGATCATCATTAAACCATTTTTGGAGAATATTTCCTGTGAGGGCCAAAGTAACGAAACTTAGAATTGCAGCACTGAAAGTCAGAATAAATACTTCCAGTACCAATTGCCTAACGATAGCCCAACGTGAGCTTCCCAATATTTTTTTGAGCGCGAGTTCCTTAATGCGTTGATCCGCTTGTGCCATAATCATATTGGCAAAATTGGCAGAGGCGAGTAAGAGGATCAAAACGGAGAGAATACCAATAATCCACGTGATGATATAAGCCGTGTTACTTCCTGTTTTTGGCCGAAGGTGAAGGTTGGACAGTGGGTCTAGGTAGATCCTCCCTTTGGCATAACTGGAGGAGCGGATTTTATCTTTCGGTGCAATTTCTTTCTGGTAAAGCGCGTTGATGCGATTGGTCAACTTCGTGATATCCGTACCGGGACGTACTTGAATATAAGTTTGATACAAAAAAGGATTATTATTGGCGAAAAGGTCCTGCGGTTCACGGATAAACAGGAGATCGTAATCAATCATGGATAGACCTTGCTCTTTGATTGTACCGTAGATTGTTTCCTGCACACCTAGAGCAAGGCTTATAGCTGGAATCGACTGGGGGCTGTCAAAATTTAAGTCTTCTTTTTTGAATAGTTGTTCGGCAATATGGCTTTTGACCATGGTCGCATCCTTTTGATCCTTGTTTTTGTAGAGCGGTCCGGTCGCATTTTCGATTTGAAAGATTCGTGCGGCTGAGGAGTCAATCAGTGCAGCATTTTTAATAAGGACTGTTTTTTCACCAAAAAGGGGATAACTTCCATAATTGTAAACTATTTTTCGACCTGCATAGACGATATCAGGTAAATTCTGTTTTAGCAATGGAGCCAGAGAAGGTGAAGTTTCGTCCGTAAATGCACCTTCTGCTTCAAGGCCAATTTGGTAGATATCCTTGTAATGTGGATTCCATTTATCGTAGCTGGTCTCTCGATTGATGTATTGATAGGAAAGGATAAAACCGGTAAAACCCAAGGTCAATCCAATTATATTTAGAAGAGTAAATCCTTTGTTTTTTAAGAGTTTACGCCAAGCTAGTTTGAAATCATTTTTTGTCATCTTACGCTGGATATGTATGCTTAAACCAAGTAGAATTATTTCACTCAATTAAAATTACAATCCCCTTGCCAGTGTCGTAATAGTTTTATTATAAATAACTTATCGTGTTTTTGTTTTGTTTTTGAATGTTCGATTTCGAACAGTTTACGTCCAGAATCGAACATTCATTCCCCTAAGCTATTGGTTCAATGACCACCACGCAACAGGCAGGCAATTACCAAGGCAACAAACACCAATTTTTAAGATCTTCTGACTTTATTCATCCCTTAAACTATCGACCGGATTGGCACGGACGACTTTCCAAGTTTGATAACTAATCGTCCCAAAAGCAACTAAGATTGCACTTATTCCTGCCAGAACAAAGTAGAACCAATTGATTTCTATGCGATAATTGAAATCCGCCAGCCATTGATTCATTGCCCACCATGCAACAGGTGTAGCAATGACTAAGGCTACAAAGACCAATTTTATGAAATCTCCGGAGAGTAATTTGAGTAATCGGATGGAACTGGCACCGAGAACCTTACGGACACCAATTTCTTTTGTACGTTGCTGGGTCACATATGTTGCTAGTCCAAAAAGTCCCAGGGCGGCAACAAAAATGGCTACAAAGGCAAAGCAGCTGAAGATATTTTTAGTCCGTTGGACATCCTGATAGAGGTCAGCGAAGCCGGCATCAAGGAAATTATAGTCGATTTTTTGATTCGGCGAAAACTTATTCCAAACGGTATTAATGTCGGCTAATGTTTTGGACATGTCCGTCGATTTGGTCTTGATAGAAAGCATGGAAGGACTATTGGCAAGGGTCATGCAAACGGGGTAGTAGCCCTCATCTTTCATTGATTCAAAGATAAAATTATCGACGACACCGATAATGGTCCATGTCCTGCCGTTAGTAATTTGTGTACCAATGGGATTTCCTTTGATGCCTAAATCAGCAAGCATTCTTTTGTTAACAATAGCACCTGTACTATCCGATGCGATATGTGGATCGAAGTTTCGGCCGGCTATTAGCTTCAGACCAAAAGTGGAAAGGTAACTTTCGTCGATATTCCAGAATTGCCCACCTTCACCTAATTCAAGATCTTCCTTGCCTTTGGCCCAAAAAAGATTTCCATTTCTTTTTGCACCATCCAATTGAACCGGTAAATAGTCGCCAATAGAGACATCACGAACTGTTGGAATGGCTTTTAATTCATTTTTTAATTCTTTCGCCTGGGAGGCAATTCCCGTTACACCACGAAGTACAATGACCTGATCCTTATCAAAGCCAATGTCTTTATTAAGCATAAAACTGATTTGCTGATTTGCAATGAGTGCGCTGATGATCAATATAATAGATGTTGCAAACTGGAAAATAACCAGTCCATTGCGCAATAATGAAGATTTAGGATTCGTAACCGATTTGCTTTTTAATGCGTTGATCGGCTGAAATCCTGATAAATAGAACGCTGGGTATAAGCCAGCGAGGATACCGATGAACAACATGCTCAAAATCAGCGAAGGCACAAAGTACCACACTGTCCACGGTATAAACAGCGCTTTGTTGGCTAGATTGTTAAATAGTGGTAATAACAGGAAGGCTAATAATAACCCTATAAGAAGTGAAATAAGACTGTAACATATCGCTTCGGTCATAAATTGGATAATCAGTGTCTTTCGATTGGATCCAATGGTTTTGCGAATTCCGATTTCTTTTGCCCGCGTTGCTGCATTCGCTGTGGATAGGTTGATGAAGTTAATACAAGCGATCAATAAAATAAAAAATGCGATGCCAGCAAATATCCAGACCATCTTAATATCACCTTGATATTGAGTAGCCATGCCATATTCCGACACATTCTTAGAACGCAGGTGCATATCGAGGGCGTTTTGAAGTAAGACGGTTGACTGCATCATTTCGGGCGATATTTTCATTCCATTTTTTTTATTAATCAGAATATAATGGTCCTGAATATAGTTTTTTGAAATGCTACCCTGTGCGTTGGCAATATCTGCATTCTCCTTCAGTTTTACATAGGTAATGTAATTTGTTGCGCCCCAATTGTTTTGTTCACCCGGGTAAAATGGTTCGCCTGCAAGGGATATAAAATAATCATAACCATAGAGGCTGGAATTGTTCGGAACATCATCGATGACAGCCGTTATGTTATATAAAATACTTTTATTATTGTTGAGATAGATCGTCTGCCCTACAGCATTTCCTTTGAAATATTTCTCAGCCCTACTTTTGGTAATGACTATCGCATTGGGTTTGTCCAGCGCATGTGATAGCTGTCCTTGTACGACCGGAAGTGGAAATATTTCCAAAATGGACTGATCGACATAAACAAATCCTTTATCAAGGTAATTCTCTGCGCGGCCATTTACCGTAAATAGATTGCTTCCGGCACCAAATAATGTATTGGGTAAAATGCGGCCGGCTAATTCTACACTTAGGATTTCCTCTTGCAAGGTTTTAGCTGCTGGGGCAGGAAAGGCAAAGGTTTGCCTCACTTTATCACCATCGGGTGCCGAAACGATAAGACGGAAAACACGGTCCATGTCGGGATACATTTTGTCATAACTGGTTTCATGGCGAATGTACAGTACAATAAGAATGCAAATGGCAATACTAAAAGCGAACCCGCCGATCTTGATGATCGAGTAAAGTTTGTTGTTGGCCATATTTCGCCAAGCGATCTTTAAATTATTTCCTATCATAATAAAGTTCTTTTACAGTTTTTGTATTTATTCATCACGCAGGCTATCCACCGGATTGGCGCGAATGGCTTTCCAAGTCTGATAGCTGATTGTGCCTAAAGCAATTAAAATGGCACTCATACCTGCAAGAATGAAGTATAGCCAATTTATTTCGATTCGATAGTTAAAATCAGTAAGCCATTGGTTCATTGCCCACCACGCAACTGGTGTAGCAATGACCAAGGCTACAAACACCAATTTTATAAAATCTCCAGACAATAATCGGAGTAATCTAATCGCATTGGCTCCAAGGACCTTACGTACGCCAATTTCTTTGGTCCGTTGCTGTGTCACATAAGTTGCGAGACCGAAAAGCCCGAGTGCAGCAACAAAAATGGCAACAAGAGCGAAACAAGTGAATATATTCTTGGTCCGTTCCACGTCTTGATAAAGAGCCTCAAAACCTTCGTCCAAGAAGCTGTAGTTAATTTGTTGATTTGGGGCAAATTTGTCCCATACTCCTGTGATATCAGCGAGCGTCTCTTTGAGATGTTGCGGTTTTACCTTAATAGAGAGGAGGGAAGGATTGCCTTGTAATGTCATACAAAGTCCTGCATACCCCTTATCCTTTAGCGACTCAAAAATAAAATCATCTACTACGCCAATGACGGTCCATGTATTGCCATTGGTGATTTTTGCACCAATGGGATTCTTTAAGTGAAGTTCGTCGGCCAATTTCTGATTGATAATAGCCGAACTGCTATCGGTGGCTCTGGTGGGATCAAAATTTCGTCCTTTATTTAAATGAAGACCGAATGTGCTCAGGTAATCCTGATCGATTTCCCAAAATTGGCCCTGTGTAGCCATATCAAGATCTTTTCTGCCATCGACCCAGAACGGATTACCATTTCGTTTGGCTCCATCGATGGGTACTGGAAGAAAATCACCCATGGAAACTGAGGCAACATTGGGGAGGCTCTTTAGTTCATTTTTTAAACTTGGAAGCTGTTTCGATAATGTTCCAATACCGCGAAGCACAACGACTTGTTCCTTGTCAAATCCCAGATCTTTGTCCAATATGTAGTTTATCTGTTTATTGGTTACCAATGCTCCAACGATAAGGATAATTGAGGTCGCGAATTGAAAGACAACCAAACTATTCCTAAACAGCGAAGATTTAGCGCCAATGACATTGTTTTTCAGTGCGGTAATTGGTTTAAATTTGGATAGGTACAATGCTGGGTAGATTCCGGCAAGACCACCGATCACCAATATGGCCACCAAAAGAGAAGGAAAGAAGTACGCTGCTATCCAAGGAATGGTCAAGGATTTGTTGGCTAGATGGTTGAATACGGGTAGTAGTAGCCAGCTTAGAAAGAGCCCAATAATCAGTGACAATACACTATAACAAATTGCTTCAACAAGAAATTGTCCAACAAGCAGCTTCCTGGAGGAGCCAATAGTCTTACGGATACCAATTTCTTTTGCTCTCGTTGCTGCATTTGCTGTCGATAAGTTGATGAAGTTAATACAGGCAATGAACAAAATAAATAAAGCTATTGTTGCGAAGGTCCAAACCATGCGAATATCGCCTCTGTTCAATGTACTAACTTTATCGTCGCTTATATCCACAGATTTTAAATGCATGTCGAGTGCATTCTGTAAAGTTATTTTTGCCTGCTTGAAAAGCGGATTAAGTTTCCGTCCTGATTTTAGATATTCAGGGAGATAATGTATCTCTAAGTAATTCTTTGAAATTTCTTTTTCTGCCAGTGCAACATTTACGTTGGGTTTTAATTTGACATAAACAGTATAATTGTTATTGAGCCAAGCAGTCTGTTCGCCTTGATAAAAAGGTTCTCCAGCGAGCGACATAAAAAAACTATAACCGGCAAGGGTCGAATTGTTGGGCACATCTTCAATGACCCCAGTGATGGTATAGGCCTTCGATTTATTGTTGTTGAGATAAATCGTTTGTCCAATTGGATCATTTTTAAAGTATTTTTCGGCCTTGCTTCTGGTAATAACCAATGTGTTGGGCTTATCGAGTGCATGGGACAGCTGGCCCGAAACCATTGGCATAGGAAACATGTCGAGAATGGACTGGTCGACATAGACAAATCCGTCATCGTAATGGCTATCCGGGCTGTTATTTAATGACAATTGGTTGCTGCCCGCACCGAATAACGGATTAGGTAGGATGCGCCCCGTTTGCTCAATGGAGGGTATTTCTGCTTTTAGGGTTGGCGCTACCGGTGCAGAAAGTGAAACCCAGCGCTCGGTTTTATTCTCTATGGGTAACTGAACAACCAAGCGGTAAATTCTATCCATAGCCGGATAAAACTTATTATAGCTCGTCTCATGTTTTAGATATAAAACAATAAGAATACAGATCGCAATACTAAAGGCAAAGCCACCAATCTTGATGAATGAATATAGCTTGTTTTTCGCCATGTTCCGCCAAGCTATTTTGAGATTATTTCCTATCATAGCAGAAATTTTTAAGGTCTGAATGACTGGTAGTTATAATCAAAACAGACTTTTAAGCTGAAATCAATTGCATTGCCACTTTGTTAATGTGTTGATAACTAGTTTGTTGTTTTAAATTTGAAAAGCTCGTCTGTACGATATCGAACAGTTGGGCGTTCAGTATCGCACAGACGTTCTAGGCGCTGACGGTAAATAGAGAATTGCTTACTCTTCAATCTCTTTCAGCTGGAGATGATCACATAGTTCGAACATCATTTTAGCTGGATCTGTATCAATAGCCAATGCGATCAGGTACATTTCATCCAAACGCAATTTAGCCGTTTCGGTCATCGTTAACTCATTAATTCTTGCCTTACTTAAACCTGTTTTGCGCGCAATTCGCGATTTATTAACGGATTTCTTCTCTAAAAATTCACCTAGCTTTGTCATAGTTATGATTTAGTATGCTCTTGTTTTGTATAGATAAATATACAAAATGTTATTTTTATTTATACAAATGTTTTTATTTTTGGAATATTTTCTATTCTTTTGTATTGAAAATCTATATCATTTAAATATGTCAATGATGAAAACAGCGAAATTTCAAAAAACAAAAGTATATAGGAGGAGATGCGGAGAGTTAGACATGCAAATATATTATCGTATGCTGCTACAACGTATTTCGCGGCACCTGTCACCCGAAGAAGTTTCTTTTTTAATGGGAAAGTCATTCGATTTTATAAATAAAGTTGAGACATTCAAAAGGAAAAGAACTTTTGTTCATGATTTGGTTGTCATGCAGCTTGTACTAGAAATAAAGAGTATGAATGAATTGATGCCTTACGGAATTGATTTGTCGTCACAGAAGTATACATATGAATTGCATGTAACTAAATTGGGTGACCGCGTTATTTATGAACTGTATAAAGTTGATGTAGAGCAAGATCAAAAAGTAATCGAATTTAAGCTAATCGATATTCGACATGATCTCGACCCGTATGAAATTTCGACAATAGAAGAAGTAAAAAAGATAAGTACTCTCTTGGATGAGAATATTGATATCGGATATTTTAATGTGGAAAAGAGACCTGATGAAATACACAACTTATGCTGTGCTAAACTAGAAAGGTATATACATCCTAAAAACCTGATTAAGGTGCTAGATAATTTCCTTAATCGGTCTGATGAACGCAAAATTATTCGGAAAGTATCTAAATACGGATTCTGTTATATTTTAGCTGCTCCCACGGATTCGACAGAAAAGAAATAAGCAATTTTTAGCTGTCCAACACGAACAGCTAAAAATTGCTTCAAAGATCCTAAGCCGTAGGTACACCAATTATAAACTTCCATTCCCAATAGGTTAATAATAAATACACTTTTTAGCTTAGATAACCTACGGCTTATTTTTTCTTATTCATCCCGTAAACTATTGACAGGGTTAATACGGGCTGTCTGGAATATGCGGGTGGCGATAATCGCTAAAGTTGTCAAACCAATACACAACCCTGTGAAAATAAATAGAACGATCGGTACATCTATATGATAGAAGAAATTTTCTAGCCATTTATGCATAAACCACCATGCTATAGGGAAAGCTATTAGAATCGCTATTAGGAGGAGTAAGATAAAGGATTTGGAAATCATATATGTGATCGTATTTACGGAAGCCCCAAGTACTTTACGGATACCAATTTCTTTTACTCTTCGTTCTAGCGTATAAATAGCAATAGCTACGATCCCTAAGATGGCAATCAGCATACTGGAACCGGTAAAAAGTGCTAATTGCTGGTATTGTTTTTTTTCTTTGTTATATTGATTCTGTACTTGATCTTCCTGCCAGTTGATCTGCGCTATCCGGTTTGGAAAAAATTTGTTCCATGTCTTGTTTACCAGTGCTAAAGCTTCCTTTTTCTTGCCTTCCTCTACTCGAATGAGCATACAGCCACCTTCCCATTCAGTTTCTGCCTTAATTGCAAAGGGACCGATCGGAAACTTTAAACTTGCTCCGTTAAATTCTTTAAATATACCCACTGGTGTATTTTTTAGGAGCTCTAAACTTTTATTGAGTTTAAAAGGGAGCCGTTGGGCTGTTCCTTCGGAAACGAGCATGTTTGTAAATACTGGTTGCCCATTGTGTACCGAATCCGTAAATGATCTGTCCAGTGCATAGTCCGCACTCAAAGGACGTCCGTCAATGAGTTTTATACCCATTGTTTTGATGTAATCATAATCTGCATAAACAAATACAATAGGCAGTTCTTTGTTCGGGTCGTGAGGGTCTTTTACTATTTTAAAATCTGCACTCCCGCTAAAGGGAGTCCAGCTTGTGAGGCTAACCGATGCGATGTATGAATTTTTTAATAGCTCCTGTTTGAAAGCCTGATCCTTTCCTTCCCAAGAGGTATAGTTGATGGCTAAAAGATTTTTGGGTTCGTAGCCAAGATCTTTGCTATACAAATAATGCAGTTGTGCCCGCATTGACATCATGCAGATCGCTACGACGATGGAGATAGCAAATTGGAAGACAACCAGTATTTTGGTAAATGCCATATTTAAGGGAAGTCTGAAGAAAGAAAGTTGCTTCCGAAGTTCAAGCGTTGGCTGTGTTTTCGATAGAGACAACGCAGTCGGTAAACTGCACAGCCAGCCTAGAATTATCCAGGTGGTTAGTAGTCCAGCAAACATGAATAAAGAATGCTGGTAGCTCATTGTCAGTGGATGCTCTAAATAGTTTTCAAATGCAGGACTGACAAGAATATAACCGAAAAATGCGATCAGAAAAGAGCTGGCAAAGAGTATTGTACTTTCTATGCCCATTTGTAAGATTAGATTTTTTCGGCTTGCTCCCAATACCTTACGGATACCTATCTGTTGTGTGCGTTTTAAGGCATGCGCAAAGCTTAGGTTAATGTAATTAATACTGACCAATATAAGAATAAGTGTCGCTATTCCCACCAGTAGATAAATATCTTGCATGGGATTCTCCCATCCTGTAATACTTTGTAGGTGTATATCTTTGATGGGTTCAATAAAAAGATTAAAACTTTTCGCCCAGTCATTCAGTTTTTGTCCATTGTACCATTTGTTTATTTTGGTCGAAAAGTGGTTAATATCAGTTGTGCTTTTGAGCAATAGAATTTGTGTTTGCAATGAGCCGGCCTCTGTCGGATTGAATTCATTTACCTTAGGCATCAGCACGAGCGCTTCTGCCTGAAAGGATGAATTATGAGGAATATCCTCAATAATAGCATTGACATAATAAGCCTCTGGTTCCCCTTCTTGCGGTTTATTGTAGAATGTGCTGCCGAGTACATCTTTTCCGCTGAAGTATTTTTGTACAGCAGAGGCTGTCAATGTGATGTTTTTTGCACCTGCAATAATTTGTTTTGGATTGCCTGCAATTATTTTTGTATCAAAAAGATTGAAAAAACCACTGTCAATTACTAAGGTACTGATTTCAGCTAGTTGTTTTGACAGACCGTCGATTGTTAATTTCTGTGAACTACTGTTGATCGTGGTATAACCTAAAATTTCAGGAAAATTAGTTTTCAAGACCTTTGAGAGACCTTCAGGAGCTCCTGAAATATTGGTTTTGACACCTTCCTGTGTTTCTTTGGGTACCACCCTCATTCGGTAAAGCTCATTGGAGTTGCCCCATTGTCTGTCGTAGGAAAGCTCATCAATGACAAGTGAACTAATTAACATAAATACCAGTAACGCGATGGTTAAGCCGATGAGATTTGATAGCGAATAGATCCGATTGTGCATCAATGTTCGCCAAGCGGTTTTAAGGTGATTCTTTATCATACTGTTTATGTGGATTGGTTTCTTAGATTATTCATCTCTTAATTTTTCAACTGGATTAAACCGAGTTGATCGAAATACAATAATACCAACCAATAAACTCAGCAAACCAATCAACGTGCCCAATGGTAACAAGTAGGTAAATGCATTGATTTCTACTCGGATAATGTAATTTTGTAGCCAGTATTGCATCAATAGATAGCTCAGTGGAACTGTCGTAAATGCAGCAAATAGGAAGATTCCGTAGTACTCTTTTGAAAAGAGTAACATCAAATGTGCTAGTGAAGCCCCAAGTACTTTACGAATGCCAACTTCTTTATTGCGCAGATGGATGGAAAGCGATATTAATCCGGTAAGTCCCAATGCCACGATCAGTAGCGAAACAACCGTAGCAATCTGGGAAGCGCGATGCAGCTGCAACTCAGTTTCATATAAACTTTTGATACGTTCATCCATAAACTTATACTCGAACGGTGCATCAGGTAGCAACGTTTTCCACTTTTTTTCCAGTTGTTGTACTGCATTGGAAAGAGAGCCTTTTTGTAAGCGAATACTGAGGTATCGGTATTGAAGGCTCTCATGTACATCTATCCAGATAATAGGCGGGGATGCCTGATGAAGTGTGTTGGCTACAAAATTTTCAGCAACGCCCACAATAGTCATTTTGTAACTAGGATCATTGATTGCTATTTGCTGACCAATCGCCTGCTCGGCATTTTTAAAGCCAAAATCATCCATAGCCTTTCTGTTGATGACGACTGGTCTATTATCCGCATGAGTAGCATAGTTTTTAGGAAGAAAAGTTCCCGCAATTAGCGGTATCTCATAGGTTCCCAAAAAGTGACTATCACTTGTAATCCGTTGTACCTGGATTTCTTTGTTTTCAACCGTACCAAATGCAGATTGCATATTGAATCCCAGTAATCCAGGTGTTTCATAAGATAAGCTTACAGATTTTACTTCTGGTTGCTGGCTGAGTTCATGTTGTAAAGTCTCCATTTTGCGAACACCATTTTCGGACCAATCTCTAGGTACTTGAACGGTTAATAAGTAGTCCTTGTTGTAACCTAGATTGCTATGGAGAAATAGGTCCACCTGTTTGGAAATAATTAGTGTGCAGGCCAGCAGCAGCAAGGCTACCCCAAATTGAAAAAACAAAAGAATTTTTCGTACCAGCTGTTTGCCGCCCAAGGTCGAAAACTGATTTTTGACTGCCGGAAGTACCGCTATATTGGAAAGCTTGATTGCTGGATATAGACCCGCCAGTAAACCAATTAATAATGTCATTATACCCAGTAGACCAAAAAAATAAATCGGCAATTCCATTAACGTAGGGAGCTTGCGCATCAAGATATGTTCGAAGATTGGGCTTGTCACGATATAGATTGGCAGACTGATTAATGTTGCTATGGCCACGATCAGGATATATTCGGTCATCAGTTGTCTAATAAGCTGCACCCGAGACGATCCCATCATCTTGCGAACACCCATTTCCTTTAATCGCGTAATATGCTGAGCGATACTAAAATTAATAAAATTTATAATGGCCATGGTCAAGATAAAAATAGCCGTCAAGATCAATGTCTGTATCATTTTGCGAACAGCCCCCTGGTTGTCGTCCAAATAATAGGTTTTCAATGGTTTTAAACTAGGGCTATATTGGCTGGAAAATTCCTTATCTGTATTTTTGCCTACCAGCGTCTCTATGGCAGCATCTACTTGTTCCGAGCTGACACCTGGCTTCAATTCAATATAGCCGGCAATATATGGATTATTCCAATTGTCTATAGATCGGCCAAAGAATTGCTCGTTGATGATCGGTAAAAATATGTCTGCATGCATATTCTTTGTGAGATCCATAATGGCATTTTGGACATCGGATTTGATGATTGCTGTAATTTCAAAATCGTGTTTTTCACCCTTGAAATTTTTTATTTGTAGCGATTTTCCAAGTACATCCGCATGGCCGAAATATTTTATGGCTGCTTTGTCACTGATGACAACTGAGAAAGGATTATTCAGGGCAGTATTGGCGTTACCCGCTAGAATATGGAATCCGAACATCGTCAATAGACTAGGATCTCCGAGAGACATCCCTTCTTCATGGATTGTTGCTCCGTTTGCTACGATACCTGTCAATCCATCAATCCGATAATAATTAGAGACGAGATTAGGATACTCCTCATATAAGGCTTTGGGGAGCGCCCCTAACGTGGTTAAGTTAATACCAAATCCTTCTTTCTTATACTTGCTTTGCAACAAAAATTGCCGATCAATATTTTTGATATTGCTATTCACTTGGTGTACATCCCATACATAGGCGCCAACAAGTAGTAGAAAAGTAATACCGCAGGTCAATCCAATTAGATTGATCAGATTTTGCACTTTTTTCTTTCCGATATTTCGCCAAGCAATTTTGAAGTTTGTAAAGTTCATTGTCTTATACTAAGAATTTATTCCGTTCATGAAGCTGTTTGTATAATGGGGCCTCGACATAGAAAACTAAAAATACAAATGTTTGGCCAAGTCTGTATGTTGTTGATAGTTAGTTTTTTTATTGCTGATGTGCTGCTGAATGCTGTTCGATATCGGACAGTTTGCCGTTCAATATTGTACAGCATTCAATCTCCAGCTCGGCGGATGCCTGTAGCTGGAGATCCTCTTCCATGCCGAAGCAGTCAATCATTCGTTCCGTAAACTATGGACCGGATTTGCTATTGCAGCCTTGATGGATTGCAGTGCAATGACCAATAACGTCAAGATTAATCCAGTGCAGAAAGCAAGGAAAAAGATCCACCAGCTAATTTCTATTCGGAATGGGAAATTAGTTAACCAGTGCTCCATGAGATAATATGCTACAGGAGTGGCAATGGTGAAGGCAATAGCCATCCACTTGAAAAAGTCCTGAGATAGCAAAATGACAATACCTGAAACGGAAGCGCCAAGTACTTTTCGTATGCCAATTTCTTTTGTGCGTTTGAGGATATTGATGGACAGCAAACCTAAAAAACCAAGTGAGCTGATACATAGCGATACAATAGCCGCAATCCAGATAAGTTTTTCAACCAACGCTTCTTTTTTATAAAGGTTAGCAATTTGCTGATCGTAAAACTTATATTGGAAAACTTCATCAGGATACCAGTTTTTCCATTGTAGCGCTAGCGTTTTCAATAATATATCTTGCTTATGTCCCTTAAACTTAACGGCCAGGTTCTTTAATCGGCTTTCATTGTAGCCAATTACGGTAGGGGATATAGGCTCGTTGAGCGAATTGGTGCTAAAATCTGCAACCACACCTACAATTTTTCCGATGTGCTCTTCATTGAGCCCGCCAGCATTCAAATTTCGACCAAGGATATCATTGGGGTTTTTAAATCCCAATGTAGTAGCCATCTGCCGATTGACTAAAAACTCTGGATTTTGTGGATTGTCATCAAAATTCCGTCCGGCCAATAATTTGATATGAAAGGTCCTGATATAGGTTGAATCGCCGATTGCATACTTAGCAGGCCATTTTTCCCATTCTGATCTGTTATCAAATTGAAAAGTTCCACCCCATACTTTTTCGTGTGATGGCGGATTGTCGCAGAAAGTAAATGATTGCACTTCCGTTCGATCACGAAGGAAATGTACAATTTTCTCTTTTGATTTCAGCATGTTATTCGTCATGGGAAAGAGAACCACTTGTTCACGATTAAAGCCAATATCGGTCTGCTTGAGATGGTTTACCTGTAAGACAATAACGAACGTGGCAATCAGAAGAATCATGGCGATTACATTCTGTACGACAATAAAAGATTTTCTGGTTAAGCTCCATGGGCCTATGGTCAACTTTTTTAAGGCTTGCTGGATTTTCATTCGATTTACAAAGATCAGCGGGTAAACAGAGGTGACTAGTGCGGTAGCGGCCCAAAGTATTCCAATTGTACCCAAAAATGAATACAGGTTGATAATTTGCACGGGCTCATCTTCAAATAGGTATTGATTGGCCCAGGAGATGGAAAGACCCAATAGTACTAACGCAAATAAGACTGAGCACGCTGTCAACAGCAAGGTTTCGATCAGAAACTGGTAATACAGTTGCTGCTTGGAACTCCCTAGTATTTTTCTGACCCCCATTTCTACGCTCCGGTTCATTTGTTGGGCAAATACGATATTACTATAGTTGATAAATGCCATAACACCAATGCCCACGGCGATAACAACTAAGATGTTCAATAAGGTTCGTTGGGTCCCTTTGCCATAATCCGCGTCAAAATGAAAATGGGGTAGTGGCAGTAGCTTATAATGAAAGTATTGAAGTACATCCTTGTCCCAATATTTCGTGATTAGCTTTTGTATACTTTTCTCCACAGCAGCCTGATCGGATGTATGTTTTAGTCTTAGTATGATGTTGTTACTTGAATTAGTATAGCCCCAATTGAGAAAGAATCCATCATCTTTGGGAATCTGCCATAAATTTGTCAGTGAATTTAACGATATATAGATATCCGAACGAAAATCGGAATTTTTCTTGCTGTCATCGATGATACCGATGACTTTTATGGGGAATTTGCCATCTACTAAAATTATTTTTCCAATAGGGTTTTCATCTTTAAAATAAATTTTTGAAATACTTTTAGTCAAGGCTACCGTATTGGGTTGATCCAGTTCCTCCGGTTTGCCTTGTATCCAAGGGAAATTTAATATGTTGAAATAGCTGGAGGAAGTAAATGACGCTTTGCCTGCTGTCTGATATAATTGATCCTCTATACGTAGCGTAAGATTTTTATTATCGATATATAATGCTGTTTTTTCTACTTGAGGAATTTCACGAGATATGGCGTCATACATGGCATAAGCGCCCCCTTTGCTGTGTTCTATCTTGTCCAATTTTAAATCTTGTACGACTAAAAAGGTTCGATCTTTATCGACGTGAAACTGATCAAAGCTCAATTGGAAACTATTGTAGATGTAGATAAACAAACTACAGGCCATGGCTAACCCTAGCCCGAAAATCGTCAGCATTGTATAGTAGCCGTGTTTAAATAATTGTCTTAAAGCTGATTTAAAATATAGCTGAATCATTGTTTGAGGTTATTGTATCGATAATTATAAACGTTTTTTATTCATCACGTAGACTGTCAACAGGCTTTGTTAGGGCCGCTCGTATCGCTTGTGAACTTACAGTAATTAAAGCAATAAAAACGGCTAGTGCTCCTGCTAGTACAAACATCCACCATTGCATCTCAATACGGTACGCAAAATTCTCTAACCATTTGTGCATCATCCACCAAGCTAGGGGAG
Source organism: Sphingobacterium sp. UBA7038 (assembly GCF_002494055.1). Lineage (NCBI taxonomy): Bacteria > Pseudomonadati > Bacteroidota > Sphingobacteriia > Sphingobacteriales > Sphingobacteriaceae > Sphingobacterium > Sphingobacterium sp. UBA7038. The sequence goes on along the minus strand of NZ_DLAV01000008.1, from coordinate 58,951 downwards.
AAGAAATGATAATGGCTATTAGCACGAGTTTGACGAACTCCGAGGAAAGCATACGCGTGATGTCGGGAACTGTAGCTCCAACAACTTTTCGGATCCCTATTTCTTTTCTGCGTTGATTGGCGGTGAAAATAGCCAAGCCGAATAAACCAAGGCAGGCCACAAAAATAGTCAGTCCCGCAAAGATGCTCAGTAATTTACCCGTTTTCACTTCTGCTTGGTAGGTCTGTGCATATCGGTCATCCAGAAAGGAATAGCTGAATGGAATGTCTGTTGGAAAGGATCGATAGAGAGAGGCTAATTTTTGAATGAGCTTCTCCATATCGGCTGTTTGGGTTTTGAGAATCAAACTCCCGGCTTGATCGCTAAGAACCATCACAAGCGGGGAGATCTGCTCATGTAAAGAGCGAAAATGGAAATCCTTAACGACACCAATAACACGATAGCTTTTGTTGTCTTTATTGGTCAATATTTTACCAAGGCTATGATTGTTCCAACCTAGATCTTTTGCCGCGGTTTCATTGATGATGACAGAAAGGCTGTCATTACCAAATGTTTTTGCGAAATTTCGTCCTTCTTTAAGCTGCATCCCCATAACCGGAATATATTCTTCATCTATATCGTAACGAATCGTTTTGACCCATTGATCAGTATTGCCATCTGGATAGATGAAAAAATTGTTGTTGTTACTTTCTCCGGCAGGGAGATAGGACGAATGAGAGACATGCTTGATTCTGCTATCTTGCATCAATAAATTATAATATGTCTTTTCGTTTTTCCCCAAAGGCCAGCTCGGTATAATAAGGACATTATCCTTGTTGTATCCAAGTTTAATATGACGCATATAATCCAGCTGCTGAACAACCACCACGGTTCCAAAGATAAGTCCGACGGAAATGATGAATTGAAATACAACAAGTCCGCTACGTAAATTAAAGCCTTTAGTCGAGCGGCTTATTTTCCCTTTTAATACCCGTAGCGGATTAAATGAGGATAGATATAACGCGGGATAGCTACTGGAAAATAGACCGACAATTAGACCAAAACCTAGTAAGATGGGGATGATTTTAGATATTTCAAGTTTTTGAATATCAATCTCTTTTCCGGAAATCTGATTAAATAGGGGGAGGGCAAGTAAAACAATTCCCAGAGCTATTCCCAAGGAAATATAAGTCAGGAGGACGCCCTCCAGCATAAATTGTCGCATCAGGTTTTGTTTGTCAGCACCCAATACTTTTCGTACACCTACTTCTTTACACCGCCTAAAGCCACTGGCTGTAGATAAATTCATGAAATTAATTTTAGCAATCAATAGCATAAAGAGTGCAATAGCACTAAAAATATAAGCGTAACGTATATCCCCCGAAGCGCTGAGGTCGTAGTTGAAATTCGAATATAGATGGATATCTGTGAGCGGCTGTAGGTAAAGACCAATCTTATTTCCCGTTTTCTTGTATTCTTGGTAACTCATGCCAAAACCTGCCATAAATTATGTGGCAACATGTTTGTCGAATAGGGTGGCTAAGTTTTTTTCGAGCTTTTCACGTGATGCATTTTTTGAAAGAAGCGCATACGTATAGTATTCGGAGGTCATCCATGAATCTGAACGTGAATCTTCCAGTGCATCCAAAGAGGTAAATACATCAAAATGAAAATGGGAGTTTTGAGGAACATCTTTAATTACGCCAGTGATTTTGAGAATATTTGTATTGTCTTTGATGATGAGGTCTCGACCGACAACATCGTTTGTGCCGAAGTATTTTAAGGCGGTGGATTAGGATATCACTGCAGAATTAGGGGAAGAAATAGCTGTAGACAAATTCCCTTTAATAAAAGGGAATGTGAAAATTTTGAAGAAAGAAGCATCCACGAAAGCCATTTTTTCTTCGTGGAAAACTTTATTATTGACGACAAATAGAGGCGATTCACCTATTCTTAGTCGTGCAGTTTCTTCAACTTCGGGCAGCTCTGACTTCATCGTCGAAGCTACAGGTGGCATTACATGTGCCTCATTGATCGTTCCGCCCTTAACCGTTCCTCTGAAAACAACACGTACAATACGGTCTGCATGCTCGTTGTAACGATCAAAACTAAATTCATCGGTCACATATAAGCTGATCAGAAGGCAGGTTGCAATGCCCATGGCCAACCCAACGATGTTGATAAACGAGGTAGAGAAATTGCGGGTTAAATTTCTCCATGCTATTTTTAAATTATTCTTGATCATATTGAGGCCCCCTCTATTACTATAAATGAATATTTACTCGTTTCGTAAGCTATCTACTGGATTGTTTAGTGCGGCACATATTGTTTGGAAATTGACAGTAATGATGCTGATCAAAAAGATGGCAAGCGCGGCAAGGATAAAGAACCACCATTGCACGCCCACATTGTACGCATAATCTTCAAGCCATTTTTTTGAAAAATACCCCGCTATTGGACTGGCAATAAAAATAGCCAAGGTGGATAAGATGAGATAATCTTTTGAAAAGAGACGTGATATGTCAAGCACTGTAGCGCCTAGTACTTTGCGTATGCCAATTTCTTTAGTACGCTGTTCGAGATTTTGCATAATCAATCCTGTAATTCCTAAGGCGGAGATCAACAATGTCAATGCACTGAATAGGATAAATAATTGCACTTGCTTGTTCTCTTTTTCATATTGTTTTGCAATCAACTCATCTATCCAATGGAAGGAAACGTGTTTATCAGGATAGGTATTTTGTATAATTTGAGATACCGATCGAAAGATTTGTTGTTCTTGTCCTTTCCCTACTTTTATCAGAATATTGCCGCTTCCGTTAAAATCTTTTGCCAAAATTACTGTTGGTACTATTTTGCTACGAAAAGACTCACTATGGAAATCTTTAATGATTCCGACGGGGATAATTTGAAGGTCTTTATACAGGATACCGAGTTTGTTTATCCCAAGCTTTTTTGCCGTACTTTCGGTCACAAGGGCATTATTGATACCTTCATCTTCTCCCAGATCCATTTCAACATGCGTATAATCTTCAGGAGTCAATAATCGACCTTTAACCAGCTGGATTCCCAAAGTCTTGGGCAAATCGACATCGCCACCGATGAAACTGACTTGGATATTTTTCCCTGGATCGTCCTTGTCAACGATTGTCTTGGCAAGGTAGCCTGACCCGATTGTCGGCGTCCAGGCAGCGACGCTGACCGATTCAACCCCAGTAAGTTGACCAATTCGATCTTTTATATTTGTATTTTGTGTACCCTTATTGAAATAGTCGATGTTTAGCACATTTTTGACTTCCATTCCCAAGGGAGCTGCTTGCATATAACTGAGTTGGGACTTGATTGTTATAAGGCCAATGATGACGATAATGGCAATGCTAAACTGTGTAGTGATAAGCATTTTTTTGATAAAGACTTCCGCATGGGGAATTTTTGATAGCTTATTTTTTAAGGCATCTGAACTCTTAATACCAGAGATCAGCCATGCAGGATAAAAACCAATTAGCAGGCCGAGGGCGATTGATGTCGTCATAAAGGCCAATAGCAACGGGAGCTGTATGGATTTAATATAAGCGAGATCATAGCCTATAAAGTGTTCCAGTTGGGACAATCCAAGTCTAAAAAGTACCAAACTACATAACGCAGAAATAAAAAACAGTAGGATTGTTTCTAACAGCATTCGTCTGATCATCTGGGCTCGGCTGGCCCCCAATACTTTATGTATATGAAGTGCTCTTAATTTTTTAACTGTTCTTCCAGCGTAAATATTAATAAAATTGATACAGGAAATAATAAAGACCAAAACGGCAACACCCACAAATATGTTTGTTGTTTTTTGGTTGCCGCTGATATCTGCACTGCCTAATGGCTCCATATATATATCCTGAATAGGCTGCAGGCGAAATGAAGTCACATGTTTTGTGTTAGGACTGAGGTATCCTTTATACCAATGATTTAGTTTCTGCTCGAGATCTATTCTTGGTGTCCCGGGTTTTAGTTGTACAAATTGTTCGGTGTAGTAGCCTGAGCCATCTTTGCTTAATTCCATCGATATTTTGGGGACTAAAGCAATGGCGGAAGCTCTGAGCGTTGAATTATAAGGAAGAATATCCATAACACCCGTGATGATATAATCGGATGGCTTATCGGTATAGGGGTCGGCACTTTGGATGACTTTGCCGATGACATTTTCGTTCTTAAAGTACTTTTCTTTGAATTCTTTGCCGATGAGCAAGTTTGTTTTTCCTTGGACCAGCTGTTTGGGATTGCCTTCGAGAACCTTGATGCTCAACATATCCAAGATATTTATTTCCGACTCCAAAACCTGTATGCCTATGGGCTGTGCTGAGCTTGCATGCGGTTTTAAATAATATTTTCTGGATTCTATCCGAGCCTCATGTTGAATCTCCGGAAATACTTGTTTGAGTTCCGTACTTAAATTAACGAATGTCCTGGACATTTGGCGTTCAAGGCCAGCCGTTGAATCTATCGTGACAATCCGAAAGAGATGATCCGCATTTTTCCAGCTTTTGTCGTACGAATTTTCCTCAATGACAAGAGCGAATACAAGAAGACACAAGGAGAACCCAATACTTAGACCCAAGATATTGATCCAGGTATATTGTCGTTTGACAATGATGCTGCGAAGAGCAAGTTTGAATGAATTCATAGTCTTCTATCTGGTTTTAAGCTATCGAAAAAAATGTTGTTTGACTTTAAGCTACTCATCACGTAAGCTATCGACAGGATTACCCAGTGCAGCCTTAATTGCTTGATAGCTTATCGTGGCCATACTGATCAGAATAGCCAATAGTCCAGCAATGACAAAGTAATACCACTGTATCTCAATTCGATAGCTGTAATCTTGTAACCATTTATCCATGGCCCACCAAGCAATAGGTGTGGCGATAAAAATTGCGATGACGACAAGCTTGATAAAATCGGTCGAAAGTAGAGATGTTACTTGGGTGGCACTCGCGCCAAGAACTTTACGAACGGCAATTTCTTTCATGCGCGTTTCGGCCATATAGGCAATTAAAGCCAGTAAGCCGAGACAGGAAATAAAGATCGTCAGTCCAGCAAAGACCATGGCCAGTGTACCTATAGCTTTTGTTTCTTTAAATTTTTCTTCATATGTTTTATCAATAAATTGATATTCAAAAGGATAGTCGGGGTTGAACTTTTTAAAGATTGACTCAATTGTTTTTAAGTTGTCTGCAATGTTGTTGTTTGTATTTAAACGATAATGAATCGTTGTAAACCAGGCTTGCGGCCCTAGTATCACCATAGGTTTATTGTCTCCAAAAGGTGATCCCATAATGAAATCTTTGACAACTCCAACTACGGTCCATTTTGTTCCATCACCATCCACAATGCTATTGACCGGGTTTTTGAGGTGCAAACTTTTTACCGCGGATTCATTTAAAATCAAAGCAGTACTGTCTGTCGCAAACTTGTAAATATCGATATCCCGCCCCTGTATAAGAGTTAGGCCTAGATTTTTTACGGCATCTGCATCGGTACTAAAACGGTTATAGGAAATGCGTTTGTCCTGTTCCGTTGGTGTCCCAGACGTAAATCCCCAGCCATTGCTATAGAAATCGGTTACTGGCGACATATTTTTTGATACAGAAACAACTGCGTTGCTGGCTAGTAATTCGTCGCGTAAAATTTTATAATTCTTTTCTAAGTCACCTTTGATACTGCTATAAAGCAACCCATTTTCATTATAACCACGGTCGCGCTGTTTAGTGTACTGGATTTGTTTGGCGACAATGACCGTTGCGATAATCAATATAATCGCGAGACTGAATTGAATGACCACTAAGATGGAGCGAATACTAAGACCCCTCGTTTTAGAAACGAATTTTCCTTTTAGGGTTTTTATAGGTTGAAATGAAGAAAGGAAAAAAGCGGGATAAGTACCAGCTAAAACACCTGTAAATAAAGCAAAGCCAATTAAAAATAGCCAGGTGGGGAAGCTTAATAACGATAAGCTAAGCTGTTTACCGACAAGCTCGTTAAAAAATGGCAGGACAATAAAGACAAGTATAGTCGCGAGTACCATGCCGATCAGGCTGATCAATATGCTTTCAACGAGGAACTGCGCCATTAGGCTTGTCTTATTTGCGCCAATTACTTTGCGGACACCGACTTCTTTTGCGCGGCGTTCCGAACGCGCAGTGCTCAGATTCATAAAGTTGATACTGGCGACCAATAAAATAAAAACTCCGATCCAGGCAAAAAGCTTGACAATATCAATACGTCCCGAAGTATAATTCCCCCCTTTGCCACTGTTATAAAGGAAAGAATCGGGATAGGAAAAGGCAAAAATCTCACCGGTATTTCTGGCTGAAGTATAACCTTCAGCTTTGTTGCTCGCATTGATATGGTCTCTTAAATATGTTCTGATTTTGTCATTGAATGCCGTTACTGAAACACCTTCTTTTAATAAAATATAAGTGCTGATTGAGTTATTGCTCCAGTTGTCGTCTACATAGCCAATTATTTTTGCATACTCGAAGGGAAGCAGGATGTCAAATTTAAAACTTGAATTGCTCGGAAGATCTTTGAGCACCGCTTGTACAGAGACCTGATTAACCGAATCTATTTTGACAGATTTTCCGATAGGATCTTCGCTGCCAAATAGAGCCTTGGCATAACTTTCTGTGAGGACAAGCCCTTTGGGATGATCAAATATTACATTCTGTTCGCCTTTCAAAAATGGGAAAGAAAACATCTTGAAAAAACCGGGATCGATGAAAACAGTATTTGCAATTAATTTCTTTTCATTGAAAGTTGTTAAAAATTGATGTCCCTCGTTGTATCTTGTAAAAGTCTCTATATCTGGGAAATCAGCTGCCAATGAGGGCGCCAATATTTTGGGTGTATAGGCCCAGGCTGATTTATCGCCCTGAAATTCGTCACGATTACTCAATACATACAGGCGATCACCCTTTTCATGAAAGCGATCCATGGTCAACATATTCTGCAGCCAAAGTGCTATAAGTAATGCTCCGGCCATACCGATCGCCAACCCAATGATGTTAATCAATGAGAAGGATTTGTTCTTCATCAGGTTGCGCCATGCAATTTTAATATAGTTCTTTATCATGATTTTTACTCTTTCGTTTTTAATTTTTGGCCTTATTGCTTAAAAATAAATCAATTGTCTCTGATTTTATAACGGTGACTTTCTCGCGATGTTGATCGCTATTCGTCTCTCAATGTTTTTACCGGATTACTATTGGCAGCCTTTATGGCTTGTGTACTTACCGTAAAGAAAGCGACGAATAAGGCAGAAATTCCCGCTAATGCAAAAACCCACCATTGTATTTCAATACGGTACGAGAAATCCTGTAGCCATTTGTTCATCGTCCACCAAGCTATTGGCGAAGCAATTAGAATGGAAATAATGACAAGCTTTACAAAATCTTTGGAAAGCATGGCAGTAATTCCACTTACCGATGCACCAAGTACCTTACGAATGCCAATTTCTTTAGTCTTCAGTTCAGCAATATAAGAAGCAAGCCCAAATAAGCCCAGGCAGGAGATGAAAATAGCTAATCCAGAAAAAATGAATGCAAGTTGAGCTGTCTGTTGCTGATCGTTGAATTTAGCTGCAAATTTTTGATCCACAAACTGGTACTCAAAGGGGTAAGCTGGATTGAATTTTTTAATAATTTCCTCGATTTGCTTTAGGTTCATTTCCATCGCTCTGTTTGGACTCGTACGTATAACCATATTCAACATCCAATTTTTTGAAGGATAAATCAGTAAGGGCGTTATTGGACTATAAGGTGATCCCGTAATATAATCATTGATTACACCAACGATGGTATAAGTTTTATCGCCCCATTTGAGGTAGCTTCCAATTGGATTCTCCAGTTTCATTTCTTTGATAGCGGCTTCGTTAACCAGTACAGAAACACTATCTGCCGGTAGCCTGCCATAGTCGATGTCGCGACCAGCAATGAGCTTCAATCCGAGAGTTTTAACAAGGTCACTTTCCGTGCGTCCAAGTTCAAATCCCATTTTTTTTGCTTGTTCTGGATTAGCTCCAGGCCATAGAAAACTACCACCGGAGCTGGCTCCATTTTTAGTAATTGACCAGCCTGTACGGGTTACAGCTTCGGCGATATTAGCAGTGATCAGTTCAGACTTTATAGCCTCGTAATTCTTTTCCATACCGCCTTCAATGGGCACTTCGATAAGTTGCGAATTTTCATAGCCGATTTCACGCTGGCTGGCATATTCAATCTGTTTGCGTACGATAATGGTTGCTATAATCAGTATAATAGCAACACCAAATTGAAAGACAACCAGTAATTCTCGAAAATTCAGGGAAAACTTGTTTGTTCGTCCAAATATTTTGAGCGATTTTATCGGTTTGAAAGAGGAGAGCACGAAAGCAGGGTATAGCCCTGCCAGTATCCCTGTAAGGAAAATAAAACCAATTAGAGAAAGCCAGATCGACGAATCTGAAAATGAAAAGATTAATGCCTTATCTAAAACCTGATTAAAGAGTGGAAGTGTCAGTATTGTCAATACAATGGCGCATATACCTGAAATCAAGGTTAACAGTAAGGATTCGGAGAGAAATTGTATGATTAAATGGAAGCGTTGGGCTCCTACAACTTTTCTTACTGCAACCTCTTTTGCTCTTTTCTGGCTGCGGGCTGTACTGAGATTGATAAAATTGATACAGGCAATCAATAATATTAATAGACCTATTCCCGCTACCAATTTAACTTGATCTATTTTTCCGCCAACAGCAATGCCTTGCTCAAATTTTGAATACAGATGCATTTTGGACATCGGATAAAGGAACATGGAACCTTTTATTTCATTGTTTGTTTTCCTGTTGACTATATTATTTAGTTTTTTATTAAAAAGATCAACATCCGTTCCTTCTTTCAGCTTGATATAAGTATAGAAAGTGTTTGAACCCCAGCCGGATGAATAGGTTTCGGCTTTTTCTAAAGGTATCAGATAGGTAAAGTCGAAACTTGTATTACTGGGGAGATCCTGCATAATTGCCGATACTCTATACAGTTCTTTATTGTCGAGAAGAAGCGTTTTATTTATTGGATCAGTCTTTCCAAATATGTTTTTAGCAAGACTTTCCGTCAAAACAATATCTTTTGTGTCTTTTAGAGCCTCCTTACTATTTCCTTTAAGAAGTTTGAAATCAAATAATTCAATAAAGGCTGGATCAACTTCATTTCCCTTGGATTTGATCTTCTTATCGCCAAAAGACATCAGGGCGGTGCTGCTCCAATACATCCGCGCAGCGCGTTCAACCTCCGGATAATCTGCTAGCAAAGCCTGAGATGCTGGTGCCGAAGTGATATCATTTACGGAGATTTTTTGCTGATCTTCATATTTATTCCAAAGTTTATATATGTTTTCCTGATTGCTGTAGAAATTGTCGAATTGCAATTGATTTTTTATCCATATACCGATGATCAGTACTGCTGCCAATCCGATAGAAAGTCCAATGATATTAATCGCAGAGTACCCCTTGCTTTTCCATAGGTTCCGCCATGCGATTTTGATGTAGTTCTTTATCATAGTTATTGAGTAATGATCGTGATAAGATTCTTCTATTCGTCCCTTAAACTATCAACCGGGTTTACAATTGCTGCTTTTACAGTTTGAAAACTGATGGTAACAAATGATACCAATAATGCGCTGGTTGCCGCCAGGATAAATACCCACCAGTCCAATGTAATGTGATACGCAAAATTTTCCACCCAACGGTGCATGGCATACCAGCCCAATGGCACACTGATTAAGACAGCGGAGAAGACCAGTGCCATAAAGTCCACACTTAATATCTGGACAATTTTGCCTGTTGAGGCACCTAATACTTTACGGATACCGATCTCTTTGAAGCGCTGTTGCACAGCGTATGCTGATAGCGCAAATAGTCCCATACAGGCGATAGCAATTGTAATGATCGAAAACAGCTGCATTACACGGGTTGTTTGCTGATCTTTGAGATATAGCTTGTTATAGTCGTCATTGAGAAAATGATATTCAAAACTGTTTTTTGAGTCGATGTCTTTGATGACAGCTTTTACTTGTGCCAGGGCATCTTTTAGAGGCGTAGTAGGATTGAGCCGAACGAAAATATTGCCGAAATAGTAATACTCAGGAAAAAGTACGATTGGTTTGACTTCGTTGTGGAGTGAAGCAAAATTAAAACTCGCAACAACTTGTTTGATGCTTCCCTTGCGTCCGTTTAAATTGATTTTCTTTCCAATTGCTTGTTCTGGCGTAAACCCCATGGCCGATGCCGCGAGGGTATTTACTACAAAACCATATTCTGGTGAGATGGTATCCCGTGCGCGTAAGATATCCGTATCTGAAAGCGGTGCGCCAGCGACAGTTGGGATATGAAAAACGGATACAAAATCTTTTTCAATCGGGATTGCAGTAACATTCATATCAAAATCACTGGGTTGCCCCTCTACCTCACTAATGCTGTATCCGCCTTGGATATTGACTGGGTTATCATACGAAGCAGTCACTCCTTGGACACTATTGAGCTGCAGTAATTTGTCTTTTAACAATTGTCTTTCTTTATCTTGCCATCCTCGTCCATCAATGACTAGCATATCAGAGCGATCCAAACCTGTATTTTTGGACTGGATAAAATCCATCTGTCTACTGGCAAATAAGGTGCAGATAATAAAGAATATAGAGATACTGAACTGAAAAGTTACGAGTACTTTGCTTAGTGATATTCCATGTTGTTTTTCAGTAAGTTTTCGTTTGAAAATAGAAATAGGTTTTGAACTGGCGATCGAATAAGCTGGCCAGCCACCTGATAGGAGTGTCAACAGGACAACGAAAGCAAGTAAAGTAGCGTAGAACCGAGGGTCTGTCCATACAGTCAATTTCATTTCGGCGCCCATAAATGAACTGAATACTGGTAACAGGAGTACTGTCGTCAGAAGACTAAAAGCGACAGCCAGAAAGACCATGATACTGCATTCAAAAAAGAATTGAAAGAATATTGTTTTCCTTGCGGCTCCCAAAACTTTTTTGACCCCGATTTCTTTTTTTCGTTCGAGGGCATGTGCCAAGACCAAATTTGTAAAATTGATACAGGTTAGGATAATGAGTGCAGTACCCAAGGCTATTAAAATATAGATAGAGGTCATGTTACCTGTACCTGCAGCCTTGGAATGAAGATGGATATCGGTCAGCTTTTCTAGGACAAATCGAAATTGATAGCCTTGTTTTGTTGCTTCAGCAAATTTTGATTTTGCCATTTGATCTAATTTCTGCTGGATCAAACTGAATTGATTTTTGTTTTTTAAGAGTGCTATGCTGATATCATTCGCAGATGACCAAGCCATTTCTTTGTAGCGTTCTAATCCTTTGTTGGAAAGAAGTGCAGAGAAATTCAGCTGCGTATTTGTAGGCAAGTCTGCGATAATGCCTGTGATTTTCCAGTTGACTTTATCAATGGATAGCGTCTGACCGATCGCCGGTTGATTAGGGAAATATTTCTCCGCTAATTTCTCTGTTAGGACAATTTGATTAGGCTCTGCTAACGCTGATTTCGAGTCCCCTTCAATAAATTTATAGCCTAATGTCTTAAAAATATTTTGGTCTGCATATAATAGACCTTTTTCAGTGATCAACGCTTCCTTGTATTCTATCTTACTGCCTTTGGTATAGCCGTAAAGTCTGGTTGCCTGTTCTACCTCTGGAAATTCTGCTTGTATGGTCGGAGCTAGGCCTGTTGGTGTTACCGAAGAATTTACTTCTTCCGTGCTGTTTGGCGACTTGTAGGTGAGGCTGATATAGGCAAGACGGTCGGCATTAGGGAGGAAACGCTCATAGCTTGATTCATGGTATATATATGCTGCCAACAATAGAAAACATGTTATTCCGATACTAAGTCCAAACATATTTAAAAGAGAAAATCCTTTGTTTTTTCTAATATTCCTCCAAGCGATTTTAAAATAATTCTTTACCATGATCATGAGCATTTAGACTATTAATTAGACTATATTCATCTCCGCAAGCTCACTTTAGAAAGAAGCATTGCTATATGAAAAATAGCAAATTCAGCTAGTTCAATTCGTTTGCCATAAATATAATGTATTGATTTTTAGGTTTTTGTTGTTATTTTTTGAGCGTCTTCAATGTTCGGAAACGGACAGTGTAGTGTCCGTCCCCGAACAAATTGACATTATTCGCTCCTTAAGGTTTTTACAGGGTTTGCCCATGTTGCCTTAATCGCTTGGTAACTGACTGTCAGCAAGGTAATGACAAATGCGGTTAATCCTGTGGTAGCAAAGACCGTCCATGTAATTGATATGCGATAAACATAATTTTCGAGCCATGATTCCATCAAGAGGTAAGCTAGCGGAGCAGCAAGTACAAAGCCGATGCCCGTAAGCCAAACATATTCTGTAGAAAGTAGTCGCCACAAGCCAACTTCTGATGCGCCTAATACTTTACGAATGCCTATTTCTTTTTCACGTTGCTCCGTAAGAAAGGAAACCAATGCGTAGAGACCAAGGCAGGAAATAAGTATAGCAAGACCTGTAAATAGACTTGTTAAGCTCTTAATCATTTCCATTTGTTGAAACTGTTTGGCATATTCCTGATCCGTAAATGTATAATCAAAAATCAGGTCGGGATCTATGCGATTGAACGTTGTCGCAATAGCTTTTAAGTCCTGCTTAAGATCTTGTTTTTCATTTAATTGAAGTGTGATTTTGTTCTTCGGTAAAAATTTGAGGAAATATGCTGTTGGCGTAATCGATTTAAAAGGCGATTCGGAAAGTGTATTTTTGATTATACCTACGATATGATAGTCGATACCCGCACGTGAAAGCTGTTTACTGTTAAGGTCGGTAATGCCCATAAATCTAGCAGCAGCTTCATTCAGAATAACGGCCGTTGAATCTGTTTTAAAATCTTTTGAAAAATTACGACCTTTTATAAAATTCCATTGTACAGTCTCTGCAAAGTTGTCATCTATGGTGAAGATACCCATAATTGCACCGTCCCTTGTATCGTTACCCTGCCAATTAAATCCACCTCCTGTCAAGGATAGACGGTTGACAAAGCTGGAAGAAAGTGCGGCATCCTGAATTAATCGTTGCTCGATTAATTCTTTCCGGAGGAGGTCAAAGTTTTTGACAATCTTAGGGCTAGAGGATGTGATATTCACCAAATTGGAACTTTTATAACCGATAGGACGATCCTTTGTATAACGCAGTTGCTGGATCACGAGATAGGTAGATATCATCAGGAAAATAGAAATGGCAAATTGGACAATGACCATCGCTTTCCGCGTTCGGGATCCACCTTTTCTACTGTTGATCTTACCTTTCAATGCAAGAATAGGATTAAAAGCCGATAAAAATAATGCCGGATACATGCCTGCAAGAACACCAATAGTAAGTATTCCGAATAGAGAGTAACAATAGAATCGAAGATCTGTAAAAGGTAGATGTAAGCTTGTATGGGTGATTGTATTGACCCAAGGCAACAGCAATGTAGCGAATAGAACAGCGATCAAAAAAGCACAGGCTACCGCGAGGATAGATTCCACAAGAAAGCCAGCAATAAGTTGTCTGCGATTGACACCAACAGATTTTAAAACACCAATTTCTTTCCCTCTTTTTAGACTTCTTGCCGTACTCAGATTAATAAAATTTATACTAGCCAATAAAATAATGAATACGCTGATCCAGGCAAACATCCATACATATTGAATCTGCCCGCCTATGTTCTTTCCATTCTTAAATGAATCGTATAAGTGCCATTTGGACATGGGATGTAATAGGATCTCAGGTTTTATATCCGTCAATTTTTTGTTGATGATATTTGTTAGTTTATTTTCCAAAGCGGGAACAAAGGCAGCATTGTCGATTTTGGCGAAGGTGCTAAAAAAGCAGCTGGACCAGCTGTCTTCTACCCCTTGGTCTTTAGCGAGATAGTCGACGAAAGGCAATACATAATCCAAACCATAAAAGGTGCTGTTTTCAGGAATATCTTTATACACACCTTGAATAGTATACTGTTCTTTACCATTCAATTGAAGCATTTTTCCGATAACGTCTGTCTGGTCGAACAGTCGTTTTGCCAAGGATTCGGAAATAATAATGGTTGATGGACTGGTCGGAGTAGCATTGTTGCCTTTTAGAGACTCGAGGGAGAATAATTCGGAAAACTTTCCTAGGGCATAAAACCCCGGAGCATTTAATTTTTTATCGCCTACTTTCAGATTGTTGCTTTCCATATTGGTGATCAAAGTGGCATCTGGCATCTCATTTTTGAAATCAGATGCGATCGTTTTGACCAAAGGAATAGGGGTGGAGCGATCAGTTGATTTCTCATCATTGAAAGTGCCCGTCATCATTACCTGATAAATATGCTGATAATTGTTGTGGTGCTTATCAAAAGAAAGCTGTTTAAGCACCCATAACGTACTTATCAGGGCAACAGTAAAGCCTAGTGCTAATCCCAAAATATTTATTGTTGTATTTAGTGGACTGCGTTTCAAATTTCTAAGCGCTGTTTTTAGGAATAATCGGATCATTTTATGCTGTTGTTTTGGTTCTCAAATATAAACTATTCATCGTGCAAACTTTTTACAGGATTGGCATATGCGGCCTTGATGGATTGGAAGCTTACCGTAAATAATGCAATCGCAATGGTTATCCCGGCGGCATATAGAAATATAGTAACTGGGAGCGTTGTTCTAAACGCAAAGCCATCGAGCCAGTTTATGCTGAAATATACAGCTATCGGTATAGCGATGACATTGGCTAAAATGACAAGGAGTAAAAATTCCCTATTTAGTAATTGTATGATGTTGAATACCGTTGCACCAAGGACCTTTCTGATGCCAATTTCTTTGGTTCTAACCTGTGCTGTATAAGTACATAGTCCTAAGAGTCCTAGACAGGAGATAACAATGGCAATCATCGCAAAAAAGTTGAATAAGGTGCCTTGTTTCTGTTCATTCATATATTGCTTTTGATAGTTTTCGTCAAGAAAACTATAACTCATTGGCATATCATCATAATAACTTTTCCAGATTTGCTGTAAGGTATTTAATGCGGATTTTGTTCCGGATGCTGTTGTTTTAACGTAAAGCTGCCAGCAATCTTTTGGACTATATTGAAATACCATGGGTTCGATTTTTTGTCTCACGCTGGCATAATTAAAGTCCTTTACAACACCAATAATAGTTCCCGGAACTGTTCGAATGCGTAAGCGCGTGCCAATAGGATCTTTTAGCCCCATTTCCCGTACTGCCGTTTCATTGATAATGAAATGTGTTGAATCGGCTATGGAACCCGTGAAATTACGGCCTTGGGTAATTTTTATCTTAAAAAAGTTGAGCGCAGACTGATCGGCGTATGTCATATTGAACCAGAGATTTGATTTGCTGGGTTTTCCTTCCCAATCGTTATCTCCTGTTGAACCGCCGCCGTAAACCATATCTCGTCCTAAGCGGATTACCGCATTAATATCCTTATTTTTTAATAATTCAGTTTTGACTGCATCAAAATGACTGGACATTTTGGGGGCCATGGCAACGGAAATAATATGATCTTTTTCATAACCAAGGTTTTTATGCCGGATATAATCCAATTGACGGCCAATAACGATTGTTAAGGTGATCAGGATGATAGAAACGGTAAACTGTAGGACTACCAATATCTTTCTTGCACTGGAGTTTTTGAGGACAAATCGGCCTTTGAGCACTTTAATCGGATCAAATTTTGATAAAAGCAGGGCCGGGTATACACTTGTAAGTGCCAATGTCCCTATAAGCATGATCAGCACACTTAGCCATAGCGTGGAATTAAAGAGCTGTAAAGAAATCTGTTTGCCCGAGAAATTATTAAACCAGGGAAGGCCGATAAATACGAGCGCCAGTGCTAGTAATGATGCAAGGGTAAATAGCATGGCCGTTTCCAATATAAATTGAAAAAAAAGTTCTTTTTTGCCCGCACCAATTATTTTGCGAATTCCTACTTCTTTTGCTCGGGATAAAGAGCGTGCTGTGGAAAGATTGATATAATTGATACTTGCGATGACAATAATCATAATTGCTACACCTATAAAAATCCGAACACTTCCAATGCCACCGTCGCTGCCGTCCATTTGATAGAGATGCACTTTTGCGAGTGCTTGTGTAACATAGGGAACAGGGGCGTCTTCAGGTTTGTTCCTTTCATGTATCGCCTGTAGCTTTTTTGAGACTGCAGCAAGATTTGCATCAGGCCTTAGCAACAGATAGGTTTCAAACGAAAAACTGGACCAATCTTCATCCATGGACGATAGAAAGGTCTTATTATCATAGGTCGTTTTATTTTTAATATAGGCCTGTTCGTTAAATCTCGAAATGGGAAGCAGAACCTGAAATTGAAAAGTGGAGTTTTCTGGATAATCGGCAATGACACCTGAGACAACACATAGATCCTCTATACCTAATGTTACAGTTTTTCCAATGGGATTTTCATCGCCAAAATATCTGTGTGCCGTACGCTGTGTAATTACAATGGAATTGTTGTCAGGAAAAGGCTGTTTTGGATTGCCCTCTAGTAGCGGAAAATCGAAAATACTAAAATAACTGGGGTCTACAAATGCAAAATTCTTTTCATTAAATCTCTTCTCCTTATATTTAAGTGCAGCATCTCCAATCTTAAAAATACGTACTGCATCTTGGACTTCAGGAATCTCTTTTTTTGCAAAACTCCCTACGGGAGCAATGATGGATCCAAAGATTCGTTTTGATATCCCTGTTCCTCCTTCTATACCTATTTTGTAAATGGATCCCTGATGTTTATGGAATCGGTCAAAGGACAGCTCATCCTGAATCCAGAGCAATAGGAATATCCCCACAACCAATCCTGCTGTTAATCCTAAAATATTAATGGCACTATAGAATTTATTAGAAAAAATACTTCGCCATGCGGTTTTGATGAAGTTCTTTATCATTGTTATGGGTTTTAAGTGATTAATACATGTTATAAATAATAAACCTACTGCTTTATGAACACATTCATTCGTCCCTTAAACTATTTATTGGATTTGCTTTTGCTGCAAAGACACTTTTGGTTGAAAGTACAAAACTCGCAAATGCAATCAATCCTAGGGCAGAGAGTCCAAAAATCCAGGGACTTATTGTTGTTCGGTAAACAAAGTCATTGAGCCAGTTATGCATAAAATAATAAGCAATGGGAAAGGCGACCAGACAGGCTATGGCAACCAACGAAAGTAAATTTTTAAGGAGTAGAAATGTGATCTGGAAAACAGATGCACCGAGTACTTTACGAATGCCTATCTCTTTTGTACGTTGATTTGCCGTAAAGATTGCTAATCCAAATAAACCCAGTCCAGCGATGAGCACAGAAAGTCCTACTGCCCAGGATAAGAGCTTAGACAGCTGCTTCTCTTGTGTATAGAAGTTTTGGATTACCTCATCCACAAACCGCAGGTCCAATTCATCATCGGGGAAAACCGATTTGTAGCTTGACGTTATTTTATCAATGGCATTTTTCCAGTTTTCGGGATGTGATTGATCCAATGCAATATGGAGTACATATCCTTGTTTGCTACCTGTATAGAGCACTGGTTTAACCGCCTGCCGGGCAGAGGCCAGATCAAAATCCTCCATTACGCCAACGATGATATTTTGTCCATTTTCGAAGGTTTTGCCAATGGCATCTTGCGGATTTTTGATATGTAGTAATTCAAGACCTTTTCTATTGATCAACATTTCACTCGTGGAATCCAGTAAACGGACATTTCTTCCTGCTAGAAGTGGAATTTGATAGACATCTAAATAGTTTTCATCACCCGATCGGCTATCAAAAGTCAAGGATTCTTTGTCTGCTGATTGATCGTAGGTAATTGCTGTGGTCATCCAACCGTTCATCGCGGGTGCAATGTTCCCGAAACTGATTGCCTTAATATCTGTTAGCTTTTTGAGCTCATTTTTAAGGACCACACCTTTTGCCGAATTTTGGAAAGCTCCCGGAATGTAGACATTCACAATAGCGTCTTTTTGAAATCCCATATCCTTATGAGTGACATAGTTGATCTGCCGAACAACAACGAGCACACAAATGAGAAAAGCCTGTGCCATGACAAACTGAAAAATAGTTAATGCTTTGCGTACCCAAGTACTTCTGGAAAGGTTGGTGTTTTTCCCTAATTGATTTTTGAGTGCCAGTACAGGGGCGTAACCCGTCAATACCCAAGCAGGATAAAATCCGGCGAGAATAGTGACTGTCATAAGCTGCCCGATTAAGAATAAAATAATAAAGGTTTTGTCTAAACGGTCTAAACTTAAATTTTTGGGAATAAATCCTTCAAAGACATGTAAAAACAAAGGCAGTAATAGCACTGCGAGTACTGTCGCCGACAAGGTGATCAGAAATGTTTCCAGCAAGAATTGTTTTATCAAGGTAGATTTGGAACTGCCCAAGGTTTTGCGGATACCAACTTCTTTGGCTCTTTCAATGGATTGCGCCGTGGATAGATTGATAAAATTTACCGCACCTAGCGCTAAAAGAAAGAACGCCAGCAATATTAAGTTACGGAGAGCTTCGGGATGGGTGGCGTCGTAATTAAATCTTGTGTCAAAATGAACATCAGCCAAAGGTTGTAATTCGAGTTTGTCGGTGATTTTTTGGCCCTCTTTGATTTTATATTTCTTAAGGAGGCTTGCAATATTACGCTCCAGAAGATGTGGGTTGCTTTGTGCTTTTGTCTTGATGAGCACCTGATGGGAATCAGATATGCTGTTCCATGCATCCCAGGTATACATGTTCTTTAAGTTATTGTCTTGCGGGATAGTTGACTCAGCTATGAAACTATCAAAATTGAAATCCGAATTATGTTGCGGATTTTCGATTACACCCGCGACTTGAAGTGGGATACTATCTGCATAGATGATGGTTTTGCCGATGACATTTGTTGGGAGTTCTTTTCCATAAAACTTTTCCAATGATTGCTGCGTAAGGATAATATTTCCGGAAGAATTCAAGGCCTTAGCATTGCCAGCCAACCATTTCGAAGGAAAAATGTCGAAATATTGACTGTTGGTGAAAACTATCTTCTGCTCTTTTGGAAAAGTTTGGAATTTATCTGTTGTCACGGAAACTTTTAGTTTTTGAACATGGCTTCGATAAATGGGAGCCACGGCTTCTATGTTTGGTAGCTCCGATTCCATGGTACGGACCAATGGCACATAGACACCTGCATTTTTAAATTCACCATTGTTAACAACCCGATATACTTGTTCTTTATTGGGAACATGCTTATCAAAACTGTAGTCGTATTGGATCATTAAGAAAATCACCAGCGTAGCGGTAATGCCAATCGCGAGACTGGTGATATTGATGAAAGTGATCAACTTATGTTTTTTTAAAAAACGATAGGCTGTTTTAAGAGAATTTACAATCATAGTTATTTCGTTTTTTGTTCACCCTACATGTTACCGTGATCTGTATCGCTATTCATCCCGTAAACTATTTACTGGATTTAGTAATGCGGCTTTAAAAGTTTGGAACCCAATTGTAATAAATGCAACAAATGTCACTGTCAGGACAGCGACCACGTATGCCCACCAAGGCATCTCGATATGGTATATAAAATTATTTAGCCAACTATTAAATAAGTAATATGCAATTGGTGCCGCAATCAGAAACGCTATACAGATCAATTTAATGTAGTTCGCGGACAGTAAATGAATAATGCTGCTGATACTTGCACCTAGCACTTTACGGATACCGATCTCCTTACTTCTTGATTCGGCTGTATAGGCAGCCAGTCCTAATAAACCCAAGCAGGCAATAAATAGAGTCAAGCATGAAAACAGAGTCATAACATTGGATGAACGAATCTCATTTTCATATTGATCCTGTACATGTTGATCTAAAAAAGAGAAATCAAAAGCGGCATCGGGGGCAATAGCTGTATAGATCTTTTTTACCTGCTCCATATAAGTTTGAAGATCAGCTGTTTTATAGCGGATCAATAAATTACGGGGAGATTCAGAAGGATTATTCATGGTATAATAAGTATATCCACCAATCTCAGATTTTAGGTTTGTATAGTTAAAATCTCTAACAATACCGGATATAATGGAATTTGTCGCACTCATCTCTGTAACGATATGCTTCCCTATAGCTTCATCGGGTGTTTTGTAACCTAAAAATTTCATTACTTTTTCGTTGATCAGGACATAACATGTTGAATCAGTACGACCGATAACATCCGGTAAATCCGTTCCCGCAAGTAATTTTAGTCCTAAAGTATTGATCGTCTTGCCATAGGTGACACAGGTTGAGGTTGGTAGTCCCTGCTTGTCGGTCGTTAATTTATAAGTTGTTTTTCCGCTTTCATTGAATCCGGGTATAGATTGTGCAAAAGTAGTGGATATCGTGTTGGTCAGGTTTTGAACTTGTTGGCCTAGTGTATTTAGCTTTTCTTGATTTTTCAAAGAACGAATCGAAATAGATACAACATTTTCGGGCTGATAACCTAAATCCTTATTGCGGATAAAGCTCATTTGAGTGAGCATAATACTGATGCCTATAATCAGTACGATCGAAATAGAAAACTGGCATACAACTAATATTTGTCTGATTAGGATTGTTTTTCCTTGTTTGTTGTATCCTTTGTTCATTAAGGATATCGATTTTATATTTGAAAGGAATAGCGCAGGATAGCTGCCTGCAACAAGCGTAATGACCAGCCATGCTAATGCCAATATTCCAAGCATATCCCAATTAAGAAGATGTTGAATTGTCATATCAGTCTTACCGACCAAATTGAACGCAGGAATGAGTATAATGGCGAGGACAATCCCAATGAGCATAGCCGAAAAACTGATTGTTGCGGTTTCTACGAAAAAACGAATAATGAGCTGGCTACGGGTAGCACCAAGTACCTTATTGACACCCACCTGTTTCGCATTTTTTTGCGATTTAGCTGTTGCTAGATTCATGTAATTGATGCATGCTATCATAATGACTAGAAAGGCAAGAACAGATAGTGTCCTAATGATGTCTATATTTCCGGCGCGTGTGGTAACTCCGCTTGTTAGATCTGATGAATAGAGGTGTACCTTTGATAATGGTTGGAGAAAAAATTGCGTATAATACTGATGGTCTTTTTCGATGTATCTATCAATTAATTTGGTAGCTTCTTGAGCAATGTTTGCTGGATCGGCACCTTTTTTTAATAGGATATAAGTTTCGTAACTCGCATTGCTCCAGTGTACATTTTGCCCCATCCATGAATCCATAATATTCATGACCATGTTGCAATCTATTGTGCTATTTGCTGGAAGATCTTTAAAAACACCGGTTACCTGCACGGTATCGCGCTGGTTGATGCTAATTAATTTGCCTATTGCTTCCTGTTTACCGAATAACCTTTCTTTTGATGATTGAGACAGAACGATGCTTTTTTTATTTAAAAAAGCGGTATGTGCATTGCCTTCAATAAATTGAAAATCGAATATGGAAAACAGGGAAGAATCTGCTAGGTATAATTGTTTTTCGGAGAAATTATCATTTTCGGTGCGGAGAGAAGCCGTCGCACCGTACCCGTCTTTTACAAGACGCACCATATTATCCACCTGCGTAATGTCTGACTTTAAAGCTGGACCTACGGCATTAGGGAGCGTGAGCATTTTTTCCTGATTATATTCTGCGGATAGTTTCATGTAGACCCGGTAGATATTGTCAGCTTTTGGATACATAGTATCAAAACTTAGTTCCTGGCGGATAAAGGCAAATAACAACAGCGATACACAGATACCTATAGCCAGCCCACTAATATTAAGGATACTGAAAAATCGGTTTGCTCTAATCGTCCGCCAAGCTGTCTTTATATAGTTCTTTATCATGATCGTATGTATTTGTTTCTTGCTTATATATTTATTGGTGCTTTACTAAGTCTGTCTTAGTGATTCTATTTATTCATCCCGTAAACTGTCTACAGGGTTCATTCTGGCAGCCTTAAGTGTTTGATAGCTGACTGTAAATAATGCGATCAAGATTGCCGCAAAACCAGCAAAGGCAAACATCCACCATTGCGGCTCAATGTGGTAAGCGAAGTTGTCCAACCATTTTTTCATCGCCATCCAGGATAGCGGCGTTGCAATGAGGAGAGCTACAACCAGTAATTTGATGAAGTCAGAAGAAAGCAGCAAGATTAAATTGTATAGTGATGCGCCGAGTACCTTACGTACACCGATTTCTTTGGTACGTTGCTGTGCTGTGTAAGTAACAAGACCTAACAGCCCCAGACAGGCAATGAAAAGTGCTAATCCAGAGAAAGCCGTAAAAAGTCTTCTGAAATTAAAGTCAGCTTCATATTGTCTATTAAAATTATCATCCAGAAAGCTATATAAAAATGGTCGGTTGGGTATCAGTTCATTCCACAGTTTGCCGATTCTGGCAACAGTCTCAGCTTGGTCTCCGTGTTGGATATTCACGGTTAAATAGCGGCTGCTACCTGGTTCTAGTCGTAACGCTAAGGGTTCAATTTTGCGGTGTAAGGAGAGGTAGTTAAAATCTTTCACCACACCGATAACTGTTCCTTCTCGTCCCCATTGACGGAACTGCTTGCCAATAATATCCTGTGGATTTGAATAGCCCCATTGCTTTGCTGCAGATTCATTAATAACAAGCGAATGAGCGGTATCAGCAGGGAAATTTCTCGAATAAGCACGCCCTGCAGCCATCTGTAAACCTATATTAGGGATAAAGTCTACATCGACTTCGTATAGGAAAGGAGCAAATTGAGTCATCGTTCCGTTTGCCGACATGATTTCGGTTCCCGCATTTGGAAAAAATGTTCCCGGTACCGTGCGCGATGCGGTGACAGACAAGACATCTTTATCTTTTGCAAGCGTGGACTTTATAGCTTCAAGGTTATTGTTTACCTTATCATCAAAATTATAATCTATCACAAGCCGTTGATCTTTTTGGAATCCAAGATCTTGGTGTTGCAATTGATTGAGTTGAGAAAAGACCACAACAGTACCTGCAATTAACGCAATGGAAAGACAGAATTGAAAAACAACTAATACGCGACGTAATAGTGTCCCCCCTTTGCTGGTACTATAAGTGCCCTTGAGTACTGTAATTGGTTTAAAATTGGCTAAGATCAGGGCCGGATAGCTTGCCGCCAATAGGCCCGTAAAAATGGTCGTTATGATGAATATTGCCCAGGTCGTTGCATTTTGCAAGGACGAGTAATTAAGGTGTTTGCCCGAAAATGCTTCCAAAAAAGGCAGAAAAGCCACCACTAACACTATCGCTAAAATACTACTGACGAATACTAGAACCAATGATTCAGACATGAACTGAAAAACGAGATTACGTTTGCTGGCACCAATGGTTTTTCGGACACCCACCTCTTTCGCTCTTTCCATAGACCTGGAGGTAGCGAGATTCATAAAATTCACACAGGCGATAAGTAAGATAAATCCACCAATGATACTGAATATATATAAATTTTGATAGTTGCCGTTAGCTCCCGGTTGCCGATCTGCTGCTGAGTGCATATAGGCTTGGAGCATAGGCTCGATGTGAAAATTATATCTTGCGTTTGAGTTTTCATTTGTTGGCAGATGCCGTTTTAGAAACGCAGGTATTTTTTGGTTGAATTTTGCAGGATCGAAATCTTTTGAGGCCAGGAAGTAGGTATAGAAGTCTACATAATCCCAACCTTCTTTTTCAAAGACTCCTGGAAGTGCTTTTCGGAAGGTGGTCATGGAGAGTAGTGCATCAAAAGTAAAATGCGAGTTGGCCGGTACATCGGCCATTACGGCTGTTACGGTGTACAGTCCCGCATCGGCGCGGCCTGCGGCTAATCCACCTTCGAGCGTTTTACCAATAGGATTTTGGTCTCCAAAATATTTTTTTGCCGTACTTTCTGTTAATACCACGGAATAGGCATTTTTTAAGGCCGTATGAGGGTCGCCAGCGAGAATTTTCCAGCTGAACACATCAAAAGCGGTGGAATCCATAAAAAACACATTTTCTTCCTGGAATCTTTTATCGCCCTGTTTGAGTAGGATGGAAGTCTGCCCTGAAAATTGAACAACTTTCTCTATTTCTGGAAAATCTTCCTTAAGGGCTTCTCCGATAGGTCCATTGCCCCAGATTTGATGCTGCTCGGTACTGCTTACATCTTTATAGTCATGGACGATGCGGTAAATACGCTCTTTATTTACATGATATTTGTCGTAAGACAATTCATTTTGTACATAAATTGCTATCAATAGGCAACAGGCCAAGCCTATTGCCAGACCAATGATATTAATGGTCGAATATCCTTTATTTTTTGAGATATTGCGCCAGGCTATTTTTATATAATTGCGGATCATAGCTTTATTTCTTAATCTTTAGTGTATAGATAACGATCATCTACTTTCTTATATTTCAGCTTTTTATTCATCTCTTAAACTATCGACGGGGTTCGACAATGCTGCCCGAACCGCCTGGTAACTGACCGTGATAATGGCAATCAGTAGGGCCAGAATACCACCGAAGACAAATGTTTGCACTTCGAGATCTGTTTTATAGGCAAAATTGCTCAACCATTGTTTCATCAAGTAAACTGCAATAGGGCAGGCAATCAGAATGGCTATAGCCACAAGTATTACGAAATTCTTCCCCAATAGACGCACGACACCAAAGGTGCTCGCTCCAAGAACTTTACGGATACCGATTTCCTTAATGCGCATTTGGGCTTCATGGGTCGCTAATGCAAATAGTCCCAAAGCGGATATAAAAATGGCGATGCCTGCAAAAATATTGAACAACAGGCCTGTACGTTGCTCGGATTTATAGAGATTATCGAATTGCTGATCAATGAAGGTATAGTTAAATGGGGCATCTGATGGATAGCGGTTATAGATTTTTTCTAAAGCTTTAATGGCCTCAGGAGCTTTTGTCGTACTCGTCTTAACATACAGCGTGCCCCCTCCCCAGCGTGTCCAGAAGACTATTGGGCCGATCTTATCCTTGATGGATTTGAAGTGAAAATCTTTTACCACTCCGATGATTTGTCCAGGAAAATCGTGGAAAGTCATATTGGATCCTACATATGGCGGCTTTAAACCCATTTGCTTCGCTAAGGTCTCGTTGATGACGTAGCCAGACGAATCAGCGGGCATACCGCTAAAGTTTTTTCCTTCGAGAAACTGCATGTTCATCAAGGGGATAAAGTCCTTATCGATAGTAGCCTGAGAAACAATCAATTTGTTATCTTTTGACTTACCAGGCCAGTCTATATCGCCTGTGGCATTTCCGAAATCTGTCATGTTGTATACACTGGATAGGGATACTCCCTGTATTGCGTTATTGTTTTTGAGCTCGGCACGTATCGCGTCCATATGTTTGTAAGCCTCCTCAGGAAGACCAAGTGTTAGGACATGATCTCTGTCATAGCCGAGGTTGATCTTTTGGATAAAAGCCAATTGGTTTCGGATCACCAGCGTACATACAATAAGTGTTACAGAGAGTGTAAACTGGAAAACCACCAATATTTTACGCATCGTATTTGATGAAACCCCTTTCAATGATTTTCCTTTCAATGAGTTAATTGGACTGAACGAAGAGAGTTGAATTGCCGGATATATACTCGAAAGTCCCAATGTACCTATAATTGCAGCCCCGATGTACAGCCATATGGTCGTATTATGGAAAGAAAGGCTGATCGATTTCTGCGCGATTTGATTATATCCTGTATGAAGGATCAAGATGAGGATGAAAGCTATCAGTAGCGAGCAAAGAAATACAACAGCAGTTTCTGTGATAAATTGTATGAATAGGTGGAAACGATTGGCGCCGATTATTTTGCGGATACCAACATCTTTCGCCCGGTCCAATGCTCTTGCAGTACTTAGGTTGACATAATTTACTGCGCCGATCACTAACAACAATATGGCGATGACCCCAAAAATCTGGACCATGCGGAGCGTCGATTTATTTCCGTCAGGAGCGATGAGGTGCATGGTTTTGAGTGGATCTAAAACAAAGATGGTCGAGTTTTCACCGTCACGAGCTTTGGTATAGGTGTCTGTAACAGATTTTCCGACAAGGGCTGCTGAAGCATGAGGTTTGACCTTAATATAAGTTGAAAAACTGTAGTTGCCCATATCTTCATCGATTGTTTTCCATTTACCATTACCGCCCCAGTTTGTAAACCGCTGTGCATGATAACCTAATGGGATCACCACATCAAACTGCATTGAGGAGTTTTGTGGGATATCGTTCAGGATACCCGCTACAGTGAAAAGATCTTTTTGGTAACGGAAAGTTTTTCCAATGACGTTTTGAGCACTAAAAAGTTTTTCGGCTGTCGATGCCGTAATCAGTGCCTGTTTATAATTTTCCTGAAAACCGGAAAGGGAACCCTCTTGCAGGGGAAAATGAAACATCTTGAAAAAATTACCGTCAACATAGTAGATGTTCATGTCAGTTATCGGACGTTTCAGCTTATCGTTGACCAAGGTGACATCGTAATCCTGTGAAACTCGCGTTGCATAGTCTACCTCCGGTACATTTTGCGCATAGTTTCCTATAGGGCCGGGAGATCCTCCCCATATCGAACCATTGTGTTCGGGGTCTAAATGTGAATTGACTTTATAGATATCCTCGTAATTTGGATGGAATTTATCAAAGCTCTGCTCATCTTGTACCCAAAGGATAATTAATATAGAGGCCGTAAGACTGACTGATAGACCTAGAATATTGATAGCGGTATAAAATTTCCGTTTCCTTAATTCTCTAATGGCAGTTATTAAATAGTTCTTTATCATAAGGACAGGTGTTTATTGTATTAATCAATTCTATTTTTTGTTTTTTCAGTACAGGTCTTTTAAAAACAAGGATTGTGATGGGATCATTGCTGATTCCCATCATTCTCCTTGATCACTATTGAGCTTCTTGACTGTTCTATTCATCTCTCAGACTATTAACCGGGTTTGCACGCGCTGCTTTGATGGATTGATAGCTCATGGTAAAGAATGCGATAAAAAGAGTCGCGACTGCCGGAATCATAAACATCCACCAGGATAGATCAATTTTATACGCAAAATCATCCAGCCATTTGTGCATTGCCCACCAGGCAATAGGGGAGGCAATTAATATGGAAACGAGAATAAGTTTGATGTAATCTTTTGATAATAGACCGATAATACCCAAAACTGTACTTCCCAAGACTTTTCGAATACCGATTTCTTTTGTACGTTGTGCTGTTGTTATGGTGACAAGCCCAATTAATCCCAAACAACTGATCAGAATCGTTGTTGAGGTAAAGAGATTGATGATCTTTGAGAATTTTAGATCACTGCTGTATAACTCTTTAATTTGTTGATCATAGAAATCGTATTTAAATGGAGCTTTAGGATAATATTTCTTCCACTCTTTTTCAATGTGCTTTAGTGTTTCTGGCCAGGTCGCTGAATTGTTATTCAGCTTCACGCTTAATCTGTTTAATTCCCATTTCTTCACGGAGCTTAACATAACCACAGGTTGAATGGCGGCATGATGGTTTTTTGTATGGAAATTGTCAGTTACACCCACAATTTGCCGCTGTTTGTCCGTAAACGTAACAAAGCTCCCAACGGCATCAGCTGCAGATTTGAACCCTAATTTTTGCACGGCAGCTAAGTTTAAAGCAATACCTGTACTTGTATCGGCTAGCTGTAGCGGGCGACCGGCAAGCATTTTGAAATTATAGAGCTTAAAGTTATCTTGATCGGCAAATTTCATTTGCACATCTGCCTGCACTTGTCCGGTATCACTTTTTACAAACAGGGCATTTCCCCAATGGTCGTTGCTCATCGGAAGATGACCTAAGGATACCTGTTCTATACCCGTTATATTTCTAAGTGCTTGTTTAAAAACGAAAGGATCAACCTTACTGTCCTGATAACTTTTACTTGGAAAGTTGATGGTGATAATCGCATCCTTGTCAAAACCGGGATTACTTTGCAAGGAGTGCTTCAGCTGTAAACCAATAATGCAAGTTGAAATAACAAATAATTGCGCAATCAAAAATTGAAAGATGATGAGCATTTTTCGAAAAGATAGATTGCCAAATTTGGTACCTTGAGTATTTGAAATTTTAATGACTTCAACAATCTTAATTTTATTAGTTAATAGGATCGGGTAACCTGAAGAGATTAATGTAATAAGAATTGTAAGTGCTGCCAAAAAGAAAAATACACCCCATGGGTCTGGATATAAATTGAGCTGATTGGGAATATAGGAAGCTAGAATTGTTTGAATAAGGATAAGTAGGGGCCAAGATAAAAGAACCGAAAATGTTGTTATGCACAATGTTTCCAGCAAAAAGGACTTAGTGATCCTTTTTTGGCTTTCACCCAATGTTTTTCGGATGCCAATTTCCTTTGCCCGTTGTGGAATTTGGGCTGTAGCCAGATTGATGTAATTGACACAGGCTAGCAAGAGTAGAAAGAGACCAATACCGATAAGTCCAAACATGATTTTCTTGTCTACATTGTTTTGAGCGAAAGAAGTAAAATGCAAATCTTTTAGCGGTACTGTATTGAGATGCATCTTAAATCCAAACTTGTCAAATTCAGCATGTGTCATCTCATAAGCCTTTTTGTCGGTTTCCTTTATTAAATTGGGAAGTGAAGCGGAAGATTTTACCTTTATAAAAAGCTGCCAATTTGAATTTGAATTGTTCCAGTTGCTGCTGTTCCATTCCTTTTCAGGGATCCTGATAAATTCCTTGGCCAAAAAGCTACTCGGATGGACCAGATCTTTCACCACTCCGGTGACATTATACAGTGTACTATCATAAGACAGTGTTTGCCCAATGATCTGGTTTATTGGTGTGCCCGGAAAATAGAGTTTTGCGCGAGACTCGGTTAATATAACTTCGTGACTGCTGGTCAGTATATTTTTTTGATCACCGGCCAGCCAGACATAAGGGGTCATTTTGAAGTAATCTCCTGTGGTACCGATAATTTCCGGTTGATCTTCAAATTCGATTTTCTGTTTTTGATTTGTATTGCTAATACGCTCGAAGTATTGCTTGAATACAGGTACTGTAAGTTCAACGTTTGCGAAGTTTTCTTTGATATATGCCGGTAAAGGCGCAGGAATACCGTCAAAGTGATCCAGCTTATCCTTTTCTTCGTAAGAGCTGTGTACCTTATAAATCAATTCCCTATCGGGATGATGCTGGTCAAAACTAAATTCATAATTGACAATACGGAAAATAAGCCAACAGGCACTTATTCCAATGGCAAGTCCAATTACATTTAAAAATGTAAAAAGGCGGTTGCGCCAGAGTTGTCTAAAAATTAACTTAATGCTGCTCATCATTATTAGGGTTATCGGGTTAATAGCTAAGTCACCACGTTATTTCTTTATATTGCAGTTGTTTCCATAATAACTTGTCCGTCTAACATGCGGATTACACGATCAGAAAATTTGGCATCATGTTCACTATGTGTTACCATGACAATCGTTGTACCAGCTTCGTTCAATTCGGTAAGCAGCTGCATGACTTCGTTACCATTATTGGAATCGAGGTTACCTGTAGGCTCATCGGCAAGAATCAATTTTGGATTGTTCACGACGGCACGAGCAACGGCCACGCGTTGTTGTTGACCTCCCGAGAGCTGCTGAGGGAAGTGATTGCGACGGTGCATGATCTGAACCTTCTCAAGGACTTCTTCTACACGTTTTTTACGCTCAGCGGCTGGAACGTTGGTATAAACAAGTGGAAGCTCCACGTTTTCAAATACAGTCAGTTCATCAATTAGATTGAAGCTCTGGAATACAAAACCAATATTATGCTTGCGAAGATCTGAACGCCCACGTTCCTTAAATTTAGCAACCTCAATGTCATTGAATAGATAGCTTCCTTCATCCAAATCATCCAGTAATCCGATGATATTGAGTAATGTCGATTTTCCACAGCCGGAAGGTCCCATTACAGCAACAAATTCCCCTTCTTTAACATGAATGTTTAGGTTGTTTAATGCGACGGTTTCCACTTCTTCAGTGCGGTAATACTTTTGAAGGTTTGTGATCTTGATCATATTTTTTGTGCTCATGGTTTTTATGTTTTTGTATCCTTAGCGAAATTGCTTTGGACGGTTACTGTTTTTATTATTAAACTCGTTTAAATTTTATTGATCTCTTAATGTTTTGGTGGGGTTGGCTATTGCTGCTTTAAATGCTTGTGAACTAATAGTCAATAAGGCAATGATAATTGCTGCAAAGGCGCTGATTATAAAAATACTCCAGGAAATCTCCACATGATGTACATAGTTGGTTAACCATTTGCTCATAATGATCCAGGCAATTGGAAAGGCAATAATACATGATATTGCCACAAGAATAACAAATTCCCGATTGAGCATCTGGATAAGCCCTGATACTGAAGCCCCCAGTACTTTGCGGATACTGATTTCTTTGGCACGCTGCTCTGTTGCAAATGCGGCCAGGCCAAACAGTCCCAGGCAGGATATAATGATGGACATAATAGCGAATACACTAGAAAGTCGCTGTACAAAAAGCTCGGCTTGAAATTTAGCGTTGAAGCTATCATCTAAAAATTTATAGTCGAAAGGGAAGCCCGGATTATTTTTGACGATCACCTTTTCGATTTGCTGGATCGCATTTGGTAGATCTATTCCCGCTTTGGTTTTGATTGTCATGATGCCATTATCTCTGTTCATTGGTATGAATAACATTGGCTCAGGATCAGCATACACGTTGTTGTAAACAAAATTCTTGACAACGCCTGCTATGGTGAATTTCTCGTCGCCATAGCTGATGATGTCGCCGGCGACGTGACCATCTTTTCGGATCAGTTTCGCTAATGCTTCATTGATGACGACAGATGTACTATCGCCCAGGAAATTTTGATGAAAATTTCTCCCGTCAAATAGCTTGAGATCTAAAGCCGGGATGAGTCCTTCGTCCGAACGTAACATGCCAATTAAAATACTTGCATTCGGATCTTTTCCCTCCCAGCTGAAGCCGGAGCTGTTGGAATAAATATTAAGGATACTCATATCACTGACACCCACTTCTTGGACGGCTCCTGTTGCCAATAGTTGACTTTTAATCAAAGGGAGGTGTTTAGCCATATCACCTTGGAGTGCTGTTGTCAATACTTGACTCTTATCGAATCCGAGATCTCTGTTTTTGTTGTGTTGGATCTGTTGATAAATAATAATGGTACTGATAATTAATACGACTGAAGCAGAATATTGAATGACAACCAGTCCTTTTCGGATAAGACTACCGCTACCTGTCTTTTGCTTTGTACCTTTAATGCTCGAAAGCGGCTTAAATGCAGATAGAAAAAATGCAGGATAGCTCCCGGCAAACAAACCGCACAAGACCGTCACAGTAAGTAAAAAGCCGATGTGTAAAGGTTCGAAAATATTGACCTGTAGTTCTTGGCCGATCATTGTATTGAAAGGGCGGATAAAGATGTAAATCAATAGAATCGCCGCTAATGAAGAAATTGTTGCTAATACGATCGATTCTCCCAAGAATTGTGCAATCAAGGATTGACGGCTAGCACCAATAACTTTGCGCATGCCCACTTCTTTTGCTCTTTTTTCTGATCGGGCAGTTGCAAGATTCATAAAGTTGATGCAGGCAATTAGTAGAACGATCCAAGCGATAAAAGTAAATAGGCGAATATTTTTAATACCACCTTCTTTTTCATTTCCGCTGTTGTCAAACTGATTGTAAGTAATCCAACGATCCATTGGATAAAGATAGTTTTGCGAAAATGTAACATCACCATTGGTTTTCTTTTTGACGAAATCCATCATCTGTTTGTTGATCTGATCTACATTGGCGTTTTCATCAACCTGTACAAGTGTTTGTAAGCCATTATTCCCCCAGGTTTCCAGCCAATCTTGTCCAGATTCGTATTTCTTAAACGGGATGAGCCATTGAAAACTAAAACTACTGTTTTTAGGTAAATCCTTGATGACAGCTGCTACGATAAATGGTTCCTTATTATTTGTTTTGACAGTTTTTCCCAATGCGGGACGGTCCCCAAACAATTTTTTTGCACCTGTCTCCGATAGGATAATATTATTCACTTGATCGAATGCACTTTTACGATCGCCTTCTAAAAATTCTAAAGACAGTACATCGGCAATGGTACCATCAGCATATAGTCCTGTTTGGAACAAATTATTATCGCCGACTGAAAAGAGCATCGGGGTATCCCAAGTCATACGGACTGCATGTTTAATACCAGGAATCTCTTTCTCTATGCTTTGTGCAAATGGTCCGGGGGTAGATTGAAAAACATAGGTGGCACCGTCGTATGTCTGTTTTGATTTGACAATATAGATATCCTTTTTGTTGGCGAAATTATCGTTGTAACCCAACTCGTTTTCCACCCATAGAAAAATCAACGATGCCGCAGCGATGCCGACCGCCAATCCGAAAATATTAAGAAAGCTGTAGCCTTTGGTTTTCCAGAGGTTGCGAAGTGCGGTTTTAATAAAGTTTTTAATCATCGTATATCGTGTATTATGTATTTTATTTTTCTATTCGTCTCTCAAAATTTTTGTGGGGTTTACCATTGCCGCTTTGAGCGACACCGATCCAGCCGTAAGAACAACCAATAAAATAGTTATTAGGGCTGCTAGTAGGAAAACCCAAGGATCTATTGATGTGCGGTAAACATAATTATCCAACCATTTCGAAATAATCATCCAGGAAAGAGGAAAAGCAATCAGGAATGATACGACTACCGGGATCATATAGTCTTTGCCGATCATCATGACAATATCCTGTGTCGATGCACCCAGGGTTTTACGGATTCCAATTTCTTTCAGTTTAGCTTCTGTGCTGAATAAGACGAGTCCGGATAGGCCAACACAGGAAAGTAATATGGTTATAGCGGCAAACAACTGAACAAGCGTTCCATGGATAATATCCCTTTTATACATTTTATCAAAAGATTCGTCCATAAAGGCATAATTGAAGGTTGATTCAGGATTGTACTTTTTCCATAGCTTTTGGACAGCACCAATCGCCTGTTCTTCATGTCCGGGACTCGTTTTTACATACATTCCCCCAAGTGCATAGCCCATGCCGGAAAAAAAGATGCAAGGTTTTATGGCTGTTTTAAGATCATTGAAATTAAAATCCTTCATAATCCCCATAATGATCAGCCGTTTCCCCTGAAAAGTAATGGTTTTACCAATCGGATTTTTTAATCCCATTTGCTTAATTGCCGTTTCATTTAGTAGCGCGTGGCTGCTATCCGAGGGATTGTTTTTAAAACCATCTCCTTCTGCTAATTTAATACCTAATACAGAAGTGAAATTTGGATCGATAGCAACGCGTCTAATGAAAAAATTGGACTGCCCTTGGTCTTTTCCATCCCAATCGATGTCGGCGGTTTCAGACCCAATGTTACTGATGTCATTGCTGGCCGCAGTGACTCCTACAATACCCCGTTGATTCTGCAGTTCGTCTCGAATTGCGTCATAATGCGTCAAGAAGTTTTTCTGTTCAAATAAAAAGACATTTTCTTTGTCGTATCCCAAATCCTTGTGACGCATATAGCGCAGTTGTTTCTCAAAAATAAAAGTGGTGATAATCAGTATGACCGTGCAGCAAAATTGTAGGACAACAAGGCCTTTTCGTAGATTATTTTTGTTGCCAAATAGTGTACTATTATTTTTTAACTGGCTCAACACCTTGTTGCTTGAGAAAAGTATTGCAGGATAGATCCCTGCGATTATTACAGTGACGACAAAGGTGAGTAAAAAGATAAACCATAATTCGGACGCAAAAAAGCTGAATTGAATGTTTTTTTCAGCAAGGGAATTAAAAAATGGGATCGTTAGGTAAGCGAGTAGGATAGCAGTACATAATGAAATTAGAAACACCACCGCAGATTCGGTCAGATATTGAAGAAATAGATGACTTCTCTTGGCGCCAATAATTTTACGAATACTGATTTCCTTTATTCTTTTTGTAACTCGGGCCGTAACTAAATTGACGTAATTAATACAGGCAACGAGTAAGATAACAAGGGCAATGATTGAAAATATATAAACGGACTGCATACCGCTATCATCACCTTTAGGAGTATATAGATTTGTTTGTGTTATTTTCTGAAGGAAAAATGCAAATTTAGTATACAGTGGATTTCCTTGAAAATTGCCTTTTTGAATAGCAGTGAGTTGCTGTGCTACCTGAGCGGGGTTGGAACCTGGCTTTAGCAAAAAATAGATGTAATATTGAAAATTACCCCATTTTTCATCCAGCGGTTCTTTGGAAAGGCTGGACAATAGTTCAAATGGCAATAGATAATCAGCCTTAATGGAACTATTGCTAGGAAAGTCCCTAATAACAGCAGTAATTAAAAAAGGTTGCTTACCAGTTTTTAAAATAGGGTCAACTTCTAAATAGAGCGTTTGTCCTAGTGGATTTTCATTTTTAAAATATTTATTGGCAATCTTCTCTGTAATGACAATAGACTGTTTTCCCTGGAATAATTTGTCGGGAGTCAATTCTCTTATAGAAGCATCAAATACTTTGTTAAAAGTACTGTCAACATAAACTCCATGTTCGGTGGCCATAAGTTCGCTCTTATTGAACTGTATGCCTTGTGCGGCACTAATGCGGCAAGCTTCTTGTATCGCCGGAATTTTTAATTTTCCGTATAGTGCAATTGGCGGTGGTGCAGCATGAACGAATTGGTCATTTTCCTTGTCGAAGTTTGTTGACAGTTCATAGACTTGATTCGCATTATGGAAGACTTTATTAAAGGACAATTCGTCTGTGATCCAAAGTGCAATAACAATAACCACTGTCAGACTAATGCTTAGTCCGGTTAGATTCAGAAGAGTAAACCTCCTGTTCGTCAGTAAGGAACGAATTGCAGTTTTGATCGCGTTCTTTATCATTGTTCTTTTAATATGATCACAGCGGTTATCGAAAAGATTTGATGCTCTTAATCGCCTTCTCTTCGATAGTCGCTATATGATGTTACTTTTTAATATTCAATTCTTGAACCTTATCGTAGGTTTCATAGCTCGATACGATAACTTTATCTCCCGGTTGTAGGCCCTTGATAACCTCATAATATTCAGGATTTTGTCTTCCAAGCTGGATATCTACACGATATGCTGTAGATCCATTTTTGTCCAATTTAAAGATCCAGTTACCGCCGGTCTGTTGATAAAATCCACCTTTTGCCAGCAGCAAAGCTTTTGTTTCATCACTTAATGCAAGACGTATTTGCAGGGTTTGACCACGACGTATCCCTTTCGGAACATCGTTGATAAATTCCATGTCAACCTGGAATCGACCATTGGTGACTTGTGTGTACACTTTCTTGATACGGAGTTTATATGTTTTCTCCCCGATGGAAAATTCACCTTGTAGATCTGGGAAAATACGGTTGATATAATGTTCGTCAATATCAGCACGGACTTTAAATCCTGTCAAAACGTCGATTTGTCCCAACCGTTCCCCGGCGTTTTTGTTTTGTCCAATTTCGGCATCGAAGGCAGTCAATTGTCCGTCAACAGGTGCCCTAACGATTAAGTCCCCAATTTTCCTTTTCATCAGTTCCAAAGCGCTTTGTGTACGTTGATAAGTCTGTTTGTCCTGATTGGTTTTTTGCGCATTGGAGATTTCGTCTTGTTTCAGGATCTGTTTGGTCAAGCTGACACGCTCTTTTTGATAATTATAATCGTTCTTTGATTTTTCGAATTCTTGTGTTCCAATCGCTTTTTCAGCGAGCAATTTTTTATTGAGGTTATATACACGTTCTGCTTCTCTGTAGGCTTGTTCCACATCAGCCATTTGGTTGCGGTTATTAATGGAAGCTTGTTGGGCATTGGTTTGCGCAATCTGGGACTGTGTCAATAAATTCAAAACTTGCGTTTCTTGTTGAACCAGAGTGAGCTCCTGATCCGTATTGGATAGGCGCATGATGGCATCTCCTTTTTTCAAGATAGCACCATCTTCTACAAATTTTTCCTCTACACGTCCACCCACAGAAGCATCGAGATATATACTACTAATCGGAAGTACTGTACCGTTTATGGGGATAAATTCTTGAAAGTTACCGTTTTTTATTTCGACAATAGAGATGCGGTCAGCTTCTACATTGAGTTTGCTTTTACCAGATGTAAAATAAAAGCTGGCGCTGATTAAGCCAACTAAACCAGCAACCCCTACAATGGTCATGATACGTTTGCTATTCCACTTCTTCTTTTCTAAAGGTCTGTCCATAATTTAATATCAATTTCGTATGTAACTATGAAAGCTGTGCCAATAATTTAATGTATTGATTTATAGTTGTTTATTTTGTTTTGTTTAGCGATCGGTGTTCGATAGCGGACACTTCTTGTACGAAGACGTACAACTGTCGTTTTTTGCTATCTATTGTGGTAACTGAGGCACTCTGAATAA
Source organism: Sphingobacterium sp. UBA7038 (assembly GCF_002494055.1). Classification (NCBI taxonomy): domain Bacteria; kingdom Pseudomonadati; phylum Bacteroidota; class Sphingobacteriia; order Sphingobacteriales; family Sphingobacteriaceae; genus Sphingobacterium; species Sphingobacterium sp. UBA7038. The sequence continues at coordinate 22,487 of NZ_DLAV01000008.1, read as the reverse complement.
CTATAACCACAGGTTGTGGTGAGGTCTAAGGGTTTTTGATAAAATATCCTTACTCGGTATTCCCCTGATCTTATTCGTAGTCCTATTGATCTTTTAAGATGGTAACTTAACAGCAGTATCTAAATAATACTATATTCGGACTTTAGTCGGTGCTTCTTCGGTTCTTGTTCGGAGCTTGTTCGGTGCTTCTTCGGTTGTAACCGAATAAAATCCGAACAAGAACCGATGTATATCCGTTAAAAAAACGAATAAATGCCGAATTTGATCCCTGTCATTCTACTATTTATACCCTTGTTGATTTTAATTGTCCAACTACGCACACCGACTGTCCATTAATGAACATTTTTCAAAATTCAAATTTTGTATTAATTTGATATTTAATGTTTTAGTTGTTTGGCATGGCGATGGTCAGCAAAAAAATAAAAAATGGATATGAAGAGAATCTATATATATACTACCTTATGCTTTTTATTGAGTTATGTCGGCGCAGAAGCGCAACAGGCTGAGCAAGGACTATCGGAAAGAGCGATGGGGACACCAACAGTTGCGAGGAGCGACGATAAACAAATGACTAAGCGAACTTTAGCTGAATGTATACAATTGGCTGTAAAAGCCAATCCAAGCTTACTGCAGAATGAACTGGATGTGAAACGTGCGGAGGTGAATTTGGCGCAGGCTAAAGCGAATCGATTGCCAAACATGAATGCAAATATGAATCATGTGTTTAGTTTTGGTAGATTCTTTGATGAATCGACAAAACAATATGTGAATAGTAATAGTGAATTTGGAAGTTATGGTATCGATGCTAATATTCCGCTATTTAGAGGATTGGGTTTGCTTTATGATATCCGTATGAAGGCGGATGCAAAGTCTGCCAGTAAACTTGAATTCGATTCACAGATAAACGCATTACGTTTAGATGTTATTACCTGTTTCATCCAAGTGCTTACGGCTAAAGATGTGCTTAAGCAGTCTGAAATGCAGACAGAAGTGACCAAAGAACAGGTAAATAGGGCTGAGGCCATGCATAAGGAAGGGGCGATTAGTCCTGGTGATTATTTTGATCTGAAGGGGCAACTCGCCAATGACATGAACACAATTCAGAATAATCGACAGCTATTATATGCTTATCGAGTTAAATTAGCGAACTTTTTAAATATAGATGAACAACAGCTCGGAGACTTGCAGCCACCAGAATATGTGGAAGATGGACGGAGGTTATCTTCCGAACAGCTTTTTCAACTTGCGACGGAAGCTTTGCCGAATATTCCTGCTTTGGATTGGCGAATTAAGGCTGCAGAAAAGAACATTAAGGTGGCCAAGGCAGCATATTGGCCATCGCTGAGTCTAGGAGCTGGAATGAATTCAAATTTTTCAAATACGAAAACAGATAAATTTTGGGATCAGGTAAATAATAACTTGGGGAAGTCTATTTCTTTGGGGCTTTCTATACCTATTTTTAATAGATTTCAGGTTCTAAATCAAGTTAAGTTAGCAAAATTAGATTTGGAATCTGCAAAATTCCGGAAAGAGATGGAATTAAATAATCTACGTGCTGAAACTTCTAAAGCTGTATTTAATTTGGAGAATGCAAATAATATGATTGTACAATTGCGCAGTCAAAATGAAAATTACGCGGAATCTTTTCGTATTGCCAAGGTAGTTTTCGAGTTGGGAAATAGTAATTCAGTGATTTTTTTGACAGCAAAAAACAAATTCGACAACAGCCAGATTCAATTGGTCGTCAAGCAGTATGAATGGCTGCTGCAAAAATATATCAATGATTATTACGCAAGCTCGTTGAATTTATAGTTATCTTAGTATCTTCAATGAAGTCAGGAAGTATGAAAAAAGCATCTATTTTAGTCGTGGATGATGACCAGGATTTATTAACTGCGGCAAGAATCTTGCTTAAACCTAAAGTTAGTCATATTCAAGTTGAACCTAATCCGGAGAATCTAATTGCACATCTGGAGAAAACACCTTATGATCTGGTGCTTTTAGATATGAATTTTAAAAGCACGATTAATACAGGCAATGAGGGGCTATATTGGTTGTCACGAATCAAAGAGAAATTTCCACAGGTACATGTGATTATGATTACAGCTTATGGAGCTGTTGATCTCGCTGTAAAGTCGCTGAAACAAGGTGCATCTGATTTTGTCGTCAAACCTTGGGAAAATGAACAATTGCTGGCAACAATCGAAAGCGCGCTTGCAGAATCAAAAAATAAAGAAAAGAAAAGTAAAAGTTCCTTGCTCAGCAGTGCGAACAGCCCTGATTTGATTGGTAACTCCATTGTTATGGATGAACTGCAATACAAGTTGGAGAAAATAGCGCCTACAGATGCCAATATATTAATATTAGGGGAAAATGGGACAGGTAAAGACCTGATTGCCCAAGCCATTCAGCGACGATCACTACGTTCAGATCGGACCTATGTTAAGGTTGATGTCGGCGCGCTGACGGAAACATTGTTTGAAAGCGAGCTTTTCGGTTATAAGAAGGGGGCATTTACGGATGCACGTGAAGACCGTCAAGGGCGATTCGAAGCGGCGAATGGAGGGACATTGTTCCTCGATGAAATTGGCAATATCTCTTTGCAGCAACAAGCCAAATTGTTGACTGTACTGCAGAATAGACAGGTGACACCGTTGGGTTCCTATCAACCAATCCCGGTTGATATCCGCTTAATTTCAGCAACGAACGTACCGCTGAAACAACTCGCGGATGAGAGTCGTTTTCGAAAAGACTTAATTTATCGGATCAATACCGTAGAAATTCAGGTACCCCCGCTGCGTGAGCGGGGAGAGGATATCAAACTATTGGCTGATCATTTTCTCGATATCTATTCGAAGAAATACAATAAGCGGATTGAAGGATTTGAATCGGATGCGGTTAAGAAAATGTGTGCCTATCATTTTCCGGGTAACGTCCGAGAACTCCAATACAGTATCGAGCGCGCTGTTATTATGGCAGACCAGCTCAGCATTGCCGGAAATGACCTCTTTTTCTCGCCCATCGAGCAACAAGTAGATAGTCCCGTTGTTGAATCTAGTCCCAGCAGTCAAAATTTGGAAGAATTGGAACGTAAAGCAATCAAATCTGCGATTGAGCGTTACAATGGAAATATCAGTAAAGCAGCAAAGGAATTAGGGCTCACAAGAGCAGCGCTTTATAGACGTTTGGAGAAATATGATATTTAGTCGATGAGGCACGGGAAAATCTTAAATACCATCAAGATTATATTACTGCTGGCAGCAGCTCTTGTGAGTGCCTATTTGCTGCTAAAACGTGAATACGTCCAGGCGTCTTTGATCTTTTGTATGATGCTTTATCTGGGCTTTAATCTATATGCACAATATAATTTTTTGACCAGGCAGTTGATTGAATTTTCAGAAGCGGTAAAATACCGCGATTTTACCAGACGTTTTTTGGTGAAAAATACAAAATCAGTAGAGGGAAAGCTTTTCCTCGCCTTTAACCAGATCAACGAGACCTATAAAGAGATCAGCATTAAACAGGAAATTCAGCATCAATACCTGGACCGTGTGATCAATATGCTGAATTCGGCGATCATTTTTTATGAGATGGATAGTGGTAAGGTCATGTGGGTAAATGAAGCATTTAAGCAGCTGTTTCACTTACCACATCTCGGAAACATTACCGGGCTAAAGAAAAAAAATAACGATCTCTATGAAAAAACCATGTTACTTGAAAATGGGCAGCAACAAATGGAGTCCGTTCAGTCAAGTAAAGGGAAAATTAAATTATTGATTCAAAGCTCAAGCTTTGAGACACAGGATGCTTTGTTTCGCATTGTTGTGTACCAAAATATCAATGAAGCAATTGATGAAACAGAAACAAAGGCATGGCACAAATTATTGCGCGTACTGACACATGAAATTATGAATTCTATTGCTCCGATCAGCTCGTTGGCTGAAACGTTGAATGGCCGTTTGGACCATTTTAAGGGACATGAAGATATTGATGATCTAAAAACAGGTATATCGACCATTAAACGCCGGAGCGAAGGACTCTTGCACTTTGCTAAGAGTTATCGCATGATCAATAAAGTCGATCAGCCTCAGCTAGCGCCGATCCAAATTTCGCAGTTATTTGAGCATATCTATCAGCTGCTTGAACCAACCTTGATCCAGAAAAATATTGACGTAGATATTATCCTTAAAAATACACGGTTAATTTTATCTGCAGATGTCAATTTGATCGAGCAGGTTATTATTAACCTGATGCTGAATGCAATTGATGCAGTAAAAAATAGGGAAGAGGCTTATATCAGTTTATCTGCTCTCGAAGTAGACGGTAAGGTTCAGGTCCGGATTGAAGATAATGGGGCCGGAATTCCTGCCGATCTCCAGGAACAGATCTTCACGCCATTTTTTACGACAAAGAAAACGGGTACAGGTGTCGGCTTGACCCTAAGCAAACAGATCATGTTATTGCACAAAGGGACTATTTTTCTCAATAGCACGGAGGGAGAGGGTAGTGTTTTTGTCCTCCAGTTTTAGCGATATCATTCCCTCTGACCTGTCGCTTTTCTAATTTAATAGCATGTATTCATTGGTACTAAAAACCTCATGTTCCATGTGAAAAATCATAAAATTTAGCGATGTTTGCAGCGAAATGAACTACATGCTTAAGTATTGGCGGCATTATTTTGTATCCCATAGTCGCCATGGGACCCATTCTCCTTTTGTCTATAAATTGGTTGACGAGGTGATCTATCAAAAGACCTCCAAAGCGCGTGTTTCAGAATTACCCCAATTTATTCAAAACGAAAGCAAGGTAGAACAGAAAAAGTATGCATTAATCGATCGATTATTAAAGACATTTGCTTACGATGATTTTAGCTATTGGGGCGATCGTCCGCTCGAAAGTTATCGGAGCCTTTTGCAGGAGCAGTGTGGAAGCTATGCATACCGGCATATCTATTATATCGATCTGGATGATCTTGACCTGAAAGTTTTGGAAAACGTTCGAGACCGGGATATACTAATTATAAATGAGCCCCATTTATCAGCGAAAAGAGAAGCCTATTGGAATAACCTGAAAAAGGATAATCGTGTTGTGATTACGATCGATCTATACCGGATTGGTTTGGTTTACTTTAGGAAAGAACAGCGGAAAGAGAATTTTCTGATCCGATTTTAAACTGCAGTTACTACCATTGCCTGATTGATGGTGGGGTAGTCATCAACAGCATTCCGTTGGACATAAAATATTTTATTTAAAACTTGTGAGAATTGAGAAGGAGTAGGGATAGGAAAGTCGATTTCGTTTGTTACTAATAAAGAACAGCATCGATCAATAGGTATTATGGATGCTGTTCTTTATGATATGTTTTTTTATTAAAAAGCTTCACTTAGGGACAGGTAGAAGCCCGATTGACGTTTTTCTCCGGGTCTTTGTTCGCCAAAGGAATAATCAAAGCGTATACTGCTATTATGTTCGAGACTAAAGAAATAGCGTAAACCGCCACCATAACTTGCGACATATCGGCTGCTATTTTCCTTGGAAAAGGTCGATCCGAGTCCTGAAAATCCAACGATGCCAAAGCGTGGATGAAAGCGATAACGCAGTTCAGCCTGTGAGGCCAGGTAATTCTTGTCCCGGTAACGTCCGAGGTAATAACCGCGCATCATCATGTCTCCGCCTAGTTCACGGTAGTTGTAGAATGGAACGGTTTTCCCAAATGTGGAACGAAAGATTCCCTGTAGGGCCAGCGTGACTTGGTTGTGCAGGGGAATAAAGCCACGGAGATCAACATCGAGGTTTGCCCCTGTAAAATCAGTACTTGTCCATAATTTGGGAGCATATGCCAACCGTAATTTGGCATAATAACCTTTTGTCGTATAAGAAACGTTATCCCTATTATCAAACAATTGCGATAGACCTATGAGGAGTTGTTGTCCGCCATCCTTTCCAATAAGATCGGAATGATTGAAAATGCGATCGGCGCTGTCGCTACGAATGGTGAAGTTATCGTATTGAATGTTGATACCAGAATAGAGGTTGTTGCTGATTTTTTTCTCAGCTTCGAGTTTAACGCGAAATAATTTTTGATCAATGCGTTCTTCATCTGCTTTCCAGGTGTCCATGCCGACACCATAATAGTTAAAGGGCCAATTACGGTAGCGTATTTCACTAATCAGATGATAGTCGTTATTTTTAGTCCAAAGATCGGTCTGTAGTTTAAAGTTGGACTGACTATTAGATGTAAAGGTTCCCATGACCATGACCGTGGAGGTGCGGATTTTGGGATCAGATTTGTCCAGATAAAAATTATAAGCACTTGCCAGACCATATTCGACGCCCGTTTCCTGCGCATAACCAACGGCCGGTAAAACCATAAAACTACCGGAGCGTGTAGAATCTCTTTCAGAGGAAAGAAATTTTTTACTCAATTTTTGAATAATATTTTGAGCTTTCAATTCGGCCGATCCCATTAAAAGTACCGTAAATAGTACGGAGTATCGGGTAAGTTTTGAAAGTGATTGCGGTAAAATTTGCATGCCCAAAGATAGTATATTAGCCAAATAACCAAAATAGGTAAATATGCAATGAAAAATTATTGTGCTGCATATCAGTATAATTGCCAAAAACTGTCTTTTTTTTTTGACAAATATTTTTGTAAAGTGAGTTTTGTGTCTATCTTTGCATCAGCAAACAAGGGAACAACGGTTCAAAACAACGAAAGTTTGCTTAGTTCTTTAAATGAAAAAAAAATAAAAAATAAACTTGCAGAAATCAAAAGTAAATTCGATATTTGCACTCGCTGAAAAGGTAGAAATACTTGGTCAGATGTTGATAGAATGTAAGTTTAAATAAAGATATTAGAAGCCTCTTTAGCTCAGCTGGTAGAGCAACTGACTTGTAATCAGTAGGTCATTGGTTCGATTCCGATAAGAGGCTCTAAATGTAACGAGAGTTACAGGTCTGGAGGGGTTCCAGAGCGGTCAAATGGGACGGACTGTAAATCCGTTGCTTCGGCTTCGAAGGTTCGAATCCTTCTCCCTCCACACTTTATTTTAATTAGAGTGTTAGATTTACTCTAGTTTCTAATTATTAAGCGGAAGTAGCTCAGTTGGTAGAGCGATAGCCTTCCAAGCTATAGGTCGCGAGTTCGAACCTCGTCTTCCGCTCAAATTTTTCAAGTATTAAATTTAGTCTCTATCTTCTTTGATAATAATGTATCTAAAGGTGGGGGCATTAATACGTAAATAAGGTTTTTTAGTAAGCCGAAGTAGCTCAGGGGTAGAGCACTTCCTTGGTAAGGAAGAGGTCGTGGGTTCAAATCCCATCTTTGGCTCGTACTTGTGTAAAAGTTAAGCAAGAGTATATAACAAATAGAAATAATTTATAATTACTAATTCGCATAAACATGGCAAAAGAGAAATTTGACCGTAGTAAACCACACTTAAACATTGGTACTATCGGTCACGTTGACCACGGTAAAACTACAACTACAGCTGCTATCACTAAAGTATTGGCTGATAAAGGTTTGTCAGAAGCTCGTTCATTTGATTCAATTGACTCTGCTCCTGAAGAAAAAGAGCGTGGTATCACAATCAATACTGCACACGTAGAATATTCTACAGCTAACCGTCACTATGCACACGTTGACTGTCCAGGTCACGCTGACTACGTTAAGAACATGGTAACTGGTGCTGCTCAAATGGACGGTGCTATCATCGTAGTTGCTGCGACTGATGGTCCTATGCCTCAAACTCGTGAGCACATCTTGTTGGCTCGCCAAGTAGGTGTTCCTGCGTTAGTAGTATTCATGAACAAAACTGACTTAGTTGATGACCCTGAGTTGTTAGACTTAGTTGAAATGGAAGTTCGTGAGTTATTATCATTCTACGAATTCCCTGGTGATGATATCCCTGTAATCAAAGGTTCTGCTTTAGGTGCATTGAACGGTGAGCCTGAGTGGGTTGAGAAAATCATGGAATTAATGGATGCTGTAGATAACTACATTCCAATTCCTCCACGTTTGACTGACTTACCTTTCTTGATGCCAGTAGAAGATGTATTCTCGATCACAGGTCGTGGTACAGTTGCTACAGGTCGTATCGAAAGAGGTGTAATCAACTCTGGTGATCCAGTTGAGATCTTAGGTATGGGTGCTGAGAACTTGAAATCTACAGTAACAGGTGTTGAGATGTTCCGTAAAATCTTAGATTACGGTGAGGCTGGTGATAACGTAGGTTTATTGTTACGTGGTATTGAGAAAACTGATATCAAACGTGGTATGGTTATCTGTAAACCAGGTTCAGTAACTCCTCACGATCATTTCAAAGCTGAGGTTTACGTATTGTCAAAAGCTGAAGGTGGTCGTCATACTCCATTCTTCAACAAATACCGTCCTCAATTCTATTTCCGTACAACTGACGTAACTGGAGAAATCTCTTTACCAGAAGGTACTGAAATGGTTATGCCAGGTGATAACGTTACAATCAGCGTGAAATTAATTTCTGCTATTGCAATGGAAAAAGGTCTACGTTTCGCTATCCGTGAGGGTGGTCGTACAGTAGGTGCTGGTCAGGTAACTGAAATTATCTAGTCTTTAATAAAGATTTAGAATCACATAGAATAAGCTAATCAACTGAGGTTGATTAGCTTATTTTTTCGATAAGCGATTTATCGGATTAAAATAAAAAAAAGTGAAAAAAGATTTGCAGAAAGTGGTTTAAAACACTATATTTGCATCACAAAATAAGAAATACACGGGCATAGTTTAAAGGTAGAACGAAGGTCTCCAAAACCTTTGGTCTGGGTTCGAGTCCTGGTGCCCGTGCTTATAAAAACAGATAAACTAAAATGGCAAAAGTACTTGATTTTTTTAAAGACTCTTATGTAGAGATCACTGAGAAAGTGACTTGGCCTACATGGTCTCAGTTACAAAGTTCAGCTGTTATTGTACTTGTTGCTTCTCTTCTTATTGCATTGGTTGTCTTTGTAATGGATAAAGCTTCAAGTGTAGGGTTAGAATTCTTGTACGGTATTGCTTCTTAATTTTTCAATCGTATTTATTTATGGCAGATCAAGGTTTAAAGTGGTACGTAGTTCGTGCTGTAAGTGGTAAAGAAAAGAAAGTAAAGCAATATATTGATGCCGAAGTTAGCCGTTTAGGTATTGAGCACTTGATTCCTCAGGTGTTGATTCCAATGGAAAAATACTACTTGATGCGCGATGGTAAGAAAGTTGCTAAAGAGCGTAACTACTATCCTGGTTATGTTTTATTAGAAGCAGCTCTTGACGGTGAGTTAGAGCACATCATCAAAAATATCAATAGTGTCATTGGTTTCTTGGGAGATAAAGCTGGTAATGCAGTCCCTTTGCGCCAAGCAGAGGTAAATCGTATCCTAGGTAAAGTGGATGAAATGGCCGAGCAAGGTGAAACCATTAACGTTCCTTACTATGTGGGTGAAACAGTGAAAGTAAACGATGGTCCTTTCAACGGATTTACCGGAGAAATCGAAGAAGTCCACGAAGATAAAAAGAAATTAATCGTGATGGTGAAAGTCTTCGGTCGTAAGACGCCACTTGAACTAAACTACATGCAAGTAGAAAAAGAGTAAGATTAGTAATTAACGATAGAGAAAAGCTTTTCATGAAAATTGGAAGGCTTTTTTTTGTATCTTACTACAAATGAAAAGGCCAACTATTTATCTATTCGTATTGATGTATGTGCTGACATTGCTGAGCTGTGCAAATGTCGAGAAGTACAATCGATTTATTGAAACGCCCCTGACGGTGGAAGCTATGCAGCAAGATATCAACTATGTTGAGCATAACCTGTGGAAGATGCATCCGGACCTGTTTCTATATGTGCGGGAAGATCAGTTAAAGATTAAGTTCGACAGCCTCCGTAGGACGATCCGCCAGCCATTATTGCCCAATCAGTTTCAGTTGGCATTAGCATCTGTACTGGCTCAAGTTCGGCAGGGGCATATGACGCTAAGTCCTCTTATTTCAAAATTTGATCCGAAAGGTAAGGATAAAGTACGCTACCAAAAAAGTAAGGGTCCTTTCTCACAATTGGGATTTCATTGGCAAGAAAATACACTCTATCTCTCAAAAAATGGGACCTTAGATTCGACCTTGGTAGTAGGTTCTAAAATTCTTGCCGTTGAGGGGATACAACCACAAAATCTGTATACAAAATATCGTCCAACCTTTACATCGGACGGCTATAATACGACATTTATAGATCAGGCTTTTGAGCGTTTATTACCGCGGTATTACCAATTGGAATTGGGCTATCGGGATTCTATTGCGATCTTGTTTTCCGATGCCGATAGCACGTACCAGCGGACTGTTGTAAGAAGGTTTGATAGTGTCGATACAAAGGCTAAATCAGAGATAACGACCAAGGCTGTGAAAAAAGTGAGCCAACCTGATCAGAAGAAAAGTGATTTAAAAAAGCAGCGTAAAATCTTTGGGTATAATGCCAATCTAAAAAGAATGAGTAAACAGCTCTCTTTCCCTGTCAAAGGCGATAGTAGTGTTGCTTTATTGAAAGTGGTTGACTTTTCGTATGGGCGTCCAAAAGAAGCCTATAGAAGAATTTTTGATCGACTGGAGCTTAATTCTGTACAATACCTGATCTTGGATCTTCGTGGCAATTTGGGCGGACGTTTGTCCGATGTCCGTGAATTATACAGTTACTTAGTGGAAGAGGATAAATTCCAATTTGTTCAGCCGGCAGTTATCACCTCAAAATTCAACTTACCATTTTATCAGGTAAAAGGATTGCCGGGTTGGTCTTATCCCGTTTTATCACCATTTATTATACCAAGTGCTGTAGTATCTTGGACAAAGACGTTTTCCAAAGATGGAATAAATTACACCCATCTTACGGGAAGCAAAATTGAAAAATCAAAGGCGAATCGCTATCGCGGTGATTTATTTGTATTGATCGATGGCGGGACTTTTTCTGCGGCGAGTTTAATTGCTACAAATCTGAAAGTTGGGAAACGTGCTGTTTTCTTTGGTGAAGAGACTGGCGGGGCTGCTAGTGGCACGGTTGCGGGAGTTCTTCCTGTACTGAAACTGCCAAACTCCCATTTAAGGTGGCGCTTTGGCTTAATGGACGTGAAGCCTTATTATCATGTAAGCGAAGCCGGACGGGGTGTTATGCCGGATGTTTCCATTGTACGAAATGTTGATGATGTTATCAAAGGGAAGGATCAGGTATTGGATAAGGTGTTGAAGTCTATTAGAGTACAGTAGAACTGATGTAAATTTGTTAAAATCGATAATTCTAGTGTTAAGATTTAGAAAGGTGTCAAGATTTTTTTGTAGGAAGATGTGTAATCTGGGCTAGGATATAAAAAAAAACATAAATTCCTGAAAAATTAAAAGTTAGATACTTGCAGGATTCAAATCTTCTTATTAACTTTGCACCTCGGTTGGGGTGTTACGTCCTGGCCGATGAATGTTACGTTATTTGCTTCCAACTTACTAACAGACATTTAACAAAATTAAATTCAAAACAAAATGGCAAAAGAAGTCAGTGCGTTAGTAAAATTACAAGTTAAGGGCGGAGCTGCGAATCCTTCACCTCCAGTAGGACCTGCATTAGGTGCTAAAGGTGTGAATATCATGGATTTCTGTAAGCAGTTCAACGCTCGTACGCAAGACAAACCAGGTCAAGTATTGCCTGTTGTCATTACAGTTTACGCTGATAAATCATTTGATTTTATCATCAAGACTCCACCGGTAGCAGTTCAGTTGAAAGACGCTGCGAAATTAAAAAGTGGATCTGGCGAGCCTAACCGTAAAAAAGTTGCGGCTATCACTTGGGAACAAGTTGAGACAATCGCTAAAGATAAAATGCCTGATTTAAATGCATTTACTGTAGAGGCTGCTATGAAAATGGTAGCTGGTACAGCACGTAGTATGGGTATTACTGTATCAGGTAATGCTCCTTGGAACAATTAATTAAGAAATCAATTTAAGAAAAGTGGCTAGATTAACAAAAAATCAAAAAGCGGCACTATCCAAAATTGAAGCTGGTAAAGCATACTCTTTAAAAGAAGCTTCGGCTTTAGTTAAAGAAATCTCATTGACCAAATTTGATGCTTCTGTGGATATCGACGTTCGTTTGGGCGTAGATCCTCGTAAAGCAAATCAAATGGTTCGTGGTATTGCAACATTACCTCACGGTACTGGTAAAACTGTTCGTGTTTTAGTTTTATGTACTCCTGATAAGGAAGAAGAAGCTAAAGCGGCAGGTGCAGACTACGTAGGTTTAGATGATTACATCAGCAAAATTGAAGGTGGTTGGACTGACGTTGATATCATTATTACTATGCCTAGTGTTATGGCTAAAGTTGGTAAATTGGGTCGTATTTTAGGTCCAAGAAACTTGATGCCTAACCCTAAAACTGGTACAGTTACAACAGAAGTTGGTAAAGCTGTAACAGATGTAAAAGGTGGTAAGATCGATTTCAAAGTTGACAAAACCGGTATCATCCATACTTCTATTGGTAAAGCGTCGTTCGATGCAGATAAGATATATGATAACGCACTAGAGGTATTACAAACTCTAGCTCGTTTGAAACCATCTGCAGCTAAAGGAACTTACTTTAAAAGTATTCACATTTCCTCAACTATGAGTCCTGGTATTCATATTGAGACTAAATCAGTAGCAGGTATTTAATCATGAGAAAAGAAGAAAAACAAGAAATTGTTCTAGCTTTGGCCGAACAGATTAAATCTTACGGTAACTTCTACATTACCGATACTGCTGAGTTGTCAGTTGAAAAAGTGAATAACATTCGTCGTAAATGTTTTGAACAAGGCATCGAAATTAAAGCTGTAAAAAACACTTTAATCAAGAAAGCATTAATCGAAGCTGGTGTTGATGAAGAAGAAATCTTTGGAACGCTTAAAGGAGCGTCTACAATGATGTTTTCAGAAGTCGCTAACGCACCTGCGAAATTAATCAAAGAATTGCGTAAATCAGGTGAAAAACCGTTGTTAAAAGCGGCTTTCATTGAAGCAACTGCATTCGTTGGAGATAATCAATTAACTGCATTAGTTAATCTTAAATCTAAAAACGAACTTATTGCGGACGTTATCGCAGCCTTGGAATCTCCTGCGAAAAATGTTATTTCAGCTCTTCAATCAGGAGGAAATACTGTTGCAGGTTTAGTAAAAGCTTTAGAAGAAAGAGGTTAACGAATCCTCCAGAACAGAAACATTCGTTACAATTTAATTAACAATTTTTATAAAGTACATTCAAAAATTCAAAATAAAATGGCAGATTTAAAACAACTTGCTGAACAGTTAGTTAACTTAACAGTAAAAGAAGTTAAAGAATTAGCTGATATCTTAAAAGACGAGTATGGCATCGAGCCTGCTGCTGCTGCTGTTGCTGTAGCTGCTGCTCCAGCTGAAGGTGGTGCTGCTGCTGCAGAAGAGAAAACTTCATTTGACGTTATCTTGAAAGAAGCTGGTGGTCAAAAATTAGCTGTAGTTAAATTGGTTAAAGATTTAGCTGGATTAGGCTTGAAAGAAGCTAAAGATTTAGTTGACGGAGCACCTAAAGAATTAAAAGCTGGTGTATCTAAAGACGAAGCAGAAGCTTTGAAAAAACAATTAGAAGAAGCTGGTGCTGTTGTTGAGATTAAATAATCTCAACTAATTAGCCCGAAAAGGTTTAGACTCTGACGATTTTTCGTCAGAGTCTATTCCTATTTATATCAATACGCCACTATGCTGTGTATATGCTGGGCACAGTGGAAAGGTGGTTTACAGCATAAGTGTAAGCGCAGTTTTTTTAAAACTAAAATTCATATTCCCTTGGCAAACAATAATATTCAACAAGAAAGAATAAACTTTGCGACAAGTAAGAAAGTATTGGAATATCCAGATTTCTTAGATGTGCAATTGGAATCTTTCAAGGAGTTTTTTCAATTAGAAACTACTTCTGACAACCGCCATCAGGAAGGGCTGTTCAAGGTATTCTCGGAAAACTTCCCTATTTCTGATTCAAGAAACATTTTTGTGCTAGAGTTTTTGGATTATTTCATTGATCCACCACGTTATGATATCCAAGAGTGTATCGAGCGCGGCTTGACTTATAGCGTTCCTTTAAAGGCTAAGTTAAAGTTATCTTGTAATGATGAAGAACACGAAGATTTCGAAACTATTGTTCAGGATGTATATTTAGGGACTATCCCTTATATGACTCCTAAAGGTACTTTCGTGGTAAATGGTGCAGAGCGTGTCATCGTATCGCAATTACACCGTTCACCAGGCGTTTTCTTTGGTCAAAGTAGACACACAAATGGTACTAAACTTTATTCTGCAAGGGTAATTCCTTTCAAAGGATCTTGGATCGAATTTGCAACTGACGTAAATAACGTCATGTATGCGTACATCGACCGTAAAAAGAAATTCCCAGTTACGACCTTATTGCGTGCTATCGGTTATGATTCGGATAAAGATATCTTAGAATTGTTCGATTTAGCGGATGAAGTAAAAGTTAGTAAATCTGGTCTTAAAAAATATGTTGGTCGTCGTCTTGCGGCTAGGGTATTGAAAAAATGGGTAGAAGATTTCGTGGATGAGGATACAGGTGAAGTTGTATCTATCGACCGTAACGAAATTATCCTTGAGCGTGAAACTGTTCTAGAAGAAGATCACATTGATTTGATCATCGAAGCTGGCGTTAAGTCTATTATCTTAGCGAAAGATGATGAATCAAACAATGCAGACTATTCTATTATATATAACACTTTACAAAAAGATACGTCCAACTCAGAAAAAGAAGCGGTAGAGCATATCTATCGTCAATTGCGTAACGCTGAACCACCAGATGAGGAAACTGCTCGTGGTATCATCGATCGTTTATTCTTCTCTGACAAACGTTATGATTTAGGTGATGTGGGTCGTTACCGTATCAATCGTAAGTTGAAGTTGGGAACTCCGGATGATACGAAAGTATTAACCCGTGAGGATATCATTGCAATTGTGAAGTATTTGATCAATTTGATCAACTCTAAAGCCGAGGTGGATGATATTGACCACTTGTCAAACCGTCGTGTACGTACTGTAGGTGAACAATTATATGCTCAATTTGGTGTAGGTCTATCTCGTATGGCCCGTACAATCCGTGAGCGTATGAACATTCGTGACAATGAGGTATTTACGCCAACTGATTTGATTAATGCACGTACACTTTCGTCCGTAATCAATTCGTTCTTTGGTACCAACCAGTTGTCTCAGTTCATGGACCAAACTAACCCTCTTGCTGAAATTACGCACAAGCGTCGTTTGTCAGCTTTAGGTCCAGGTGGTCTTTCTCGTGAGCGTGCAGGTTTCGAGGTTCGTGACGTTCACTATACACACTACGGTCGTCTTTGTACAATTGAAACTCCTGAGGGTCCAAACATCGGTTTGATCTCCTCATTGGCTGTACATGCGAAAATTAACCACTTAGGATTTATCGAGACTCCTTACCGTAAGGTAAAAGATGGGGTTGTTGTGGTTGACGAACCGGTTGTATACTTATCTGCTGAGGATGAAGATGGTAAAACAATCGCACAAGCGAATGCTTTGTATGATGACAAAGGTAATTTCGAAGATGCGAAAGTGAAAGCCAGATATGAGGGTGACTTCCCAATTATCGAGCCTAATATGCTTGATTATATGGACGTTGCTCCAAACCAAATTACATCTATTGCGGCTTCATTGATTCCTTTCTTGGAACACGATGATGCCAACCGTGCATTGATGGGATCGAACATGCAACGTCAGGCTGTGCCTGTATTGCGTCCACAAGCTCCTATTGTAGGTACTGGTCTTGAAGGTCGTGTAGCGAAAGATTCACGTACATTGATCAATGCGGAAGGTCATGGTGTAGTAGAATATGTAGATGCTGATGAAATCAAAATCCGTTACGACAGAAACGACGATGATCGTCTTGTATCATTCGATGATGATGTCAAAACGTATAAATTGATCAAATTCAAGAAAACCAACCAAAATACATGTATGAACTTGAAGCCTATCGTTAAGAAAGGTCAACGAGTTGAACCAGGACAAGTATTATGTGAAGGTTATGCAACTGAAAATGGTGAATTAGCATTAGGTCGTAACTTGAAAGTAGCGTTCATGCCTTGGCAAGGATATAACTTTGAGGATGCGATTGTAATCTCTGAGCGTGTAGCGAAAGAAGACTGGTTTACATCTCTTCACATTGAAGAATTCGAACTTGAAGTTCGTGATACGAAACGTGGTGAGGAAGAGTTAACAGCTGATATTCCTAACGTATCTGAAGAAGCGACAAAAGACTTAGATGAAAACGGTATTATCCGTATCGGTGCTGAAGTTGGTGGCGGTGATATCTTAATTGGTAAAATCACACCTAAAGGTGAGTCTGATCCTTCTCCAGAAGAGAAATTGTTACGTGCAATCTTCGGTGACAAAGCTGGTGACGTGAAAGATGCTTCATTGAAAACTCCGCCTTCATTAAAAGGTGTTGTTATCGATACGAAGTTATTCTCGCGTGCGAAGAAAATGTCTAAAGAGGTTGAGCGCAAAACTTTAGAAAAACTAGAGGTTGCTCACGATAGAGCTGTTAAATCATTGAAAGATCGTTTGGTTGAAAAATTATTCACAGTAGTGAATGGTAAAACAAGCCAAGGGGTATACAATGTCTATAAAGAGTTGTTGGTCGCTAAGGGAGCTAAGTTCACACAAAAAATCCTAGCTGAATTAGATTACAACAACATCAACCCAATGGGATGGACAACTGACGAAGATAAAAACGAGTTGATCAAAATGGCCCTTCATAATTACAATATTAAAATTAATGAAGAGTTAGGTTCATTCAAACGTGATAAATTTGCAGTGTCTGTCGGTGATGAACTTCCATCAGGAATTGTGCAGATGGCTAAAGTTTACGTTGCTAAGAAACGTAAGTTGAAAGTAGGGGATAAGATGGCCGGTCGTCACGGTAACAAAGGTATCGTTGCACGTATCGTACGTGATGAGGATATGCCATTCTTAGAAGATGGAACACCAGTTGATATCGTGTTGAACCCACTAGGGGTACCTTCACGGATGAACTTGGGACAGATCTACGAAACCGTATTGGGTTGGGCAGGTCAAAAATTGGGTGTGAAATTTGCTACACCTATCTTTGATGGTGCTGAAATGGATCAGGTACAGGATTGGGTT
Organism: Sphingobacterium sp. UBA7038; assembly: GCF_002494055.1. NCBI lineage: Bacteria > Pseudomonadati > Bacteroidota > Sphingobacteriia > Sphingobacteriales > Sphingobacteriaceae > Sphingobacterium > Sphingobacterium sp. UBA7038. Next base: position 5,267 of record NZ_DLAV01000008.1, on the reverse strand, counting down.
GCGAAAGCTGGCCTACCAAAATCTGGACGTACATATTTGTACAACGGATTGACTGGTGACCGTTTCGATCAACCGACGACAGTGGGTGTAATCTACATGTTGAAATTAGGTCACATGGTTGATGATAAAATGCACGCACGTTCAATCGGTCCGTACTCATTGATCACGCAACAACCTCTGGGTGGTAAAGCGCAATTCGGTGGTCAACGTTTCGGTGAGATGGAGGTTTGGGCATTGGAAGCATTCGGTGCGTCTAACATCCTTCAAGAAATCTTGACTGTGAAATCGGATGACGTGGTTGGTCGTGCCAAAACTTACGAAGCAATCGTAAAAGGTAACAACCTTCCGACACCATCGGTACCAGAATCGTTCAACGTATTGGTACACGAGCTACGTGGATTGGGTCTAGATATCACATTGGATTAATTAAGCAAATAGGGCTTTGAAGGGCTCAGTCCTTCAAAGCTTCTTTATAAAGCTTTAACTTTTGAATAAGTATGTCTTACAAAAAAGATAATAAAATTAAAAGCAACTTCACTTCGATTACGATCAGCTTGGCTTCTCCAGAAACTATTTTGGAACGCTCAAGTGGTGAAGTTACAAAACCGGAAACGATTAACTATCGTACCTACAAACCAGAACGTGACGGTTTATTCTGTGAGCGCATTTTTGGTCCTGTAAAGGATTACGAATGTCACTGTGGTAAATACAAACGTATCCGTTATAAAGGTATTGTATGTGACCGTTGTGGTGTTGAAGTAACAGAGAAAAAGGTGCGTCGTGAGCGTATGGGACATATCAACTTGGTGGTTCCTGTCGCGCACATCTGGTATTTCCGTTCTCTTCCTAATAAAATTGGTTATTTATTGGGACTTCCTACCAAGAAATTGGATATGATCATTTACTACGAACGTTATGTGGTTATCCAAGCTGGTATTAAGGAAGAAGATGGTATCAACTTCATGGACTTCTTGACTGAAGAAGAATATTTAGATATTTTAGATACTCTACCAAAAGAAAATCAATATTTAGACGATAATGACCCTCAAAAATTCGTTGCTAAAATGGGTGCTGAGGCGTTAGAAGATTTGTTGAAACGTATTGATTTGGATCAATTGTCATACGATTTACGTCACCAAGCTGCTAACGAAACTTCTCAACAACGTAAAAATGAAGCGTTAAAACGTCTTCATGTGGTTGAAGCTTTCCGTAGTTCACGTGAAAATATCGAGAATCGTCCAGAATGGATGATTGTAAAAATCGTTCCAATCATTCCACCTGAATTACGTCCTTTAGTGCCTTTGGATGGTGGTCGTTTTGCGACTTCGGATTTGAATGACTTATACCGTCGTGTGATTATCCGTAACAACCGTCTAAAACGTTTGATCGAAATCAAAGCTCCTGAGGTAATCTTACGTAACGAGAAACGTATGCTTCAAGAAGCGGTAGACTCTTTGTTTGACAACTCACGTAAAGTGAACGCTGTTAAGACAGAAGGTAACCGTGCATTGAAGTCTTTATCTGATATTTTGAAAGGTAAACAAGGTCGTTTCCGTCAAAACTTGTTAGGTAAGCGTGTGGATTATTCGGCTCGTTCGGTAATTGTTGTAGGTCCTCACTTGAAATTACACGAGTGTGGTCTTCCTAAAGATATGGCTGCAGAACTTTACAAACCGTTTATCATCCGTAAGATGATCGAGCGTGGTATTGTAAAAACAGTAAAATCAGCTAAGAAAATCGTTGATCGTAAAGATCCAGTGGTATGGGATATCCTTGAAAATGTATTGAAAGGTCACCCTGTATTACTAAACCGTGCACCTACGCTTCACCGTTTGGGTATTCAGGCTTTCCAACCTACATTAGTAGAGGGTAAAGCTATTCAATTACACCCATTAGTGTGTACAGCGTTCAACGCCGATTTTGACGGTGACCAGATGGCAGTCCACTTACCGCTTGGTAATGCTGCAGTTTTGGAAGCCCAAATCTTAATGTTAGGCGCGCACAATATCTTAAACCCTGCGAATGGTTCTCCAATCACCGTACCATCTCAAGACATGGTATTGGGTCTTTACTATATTACTAAAGGCCGTAGAACTGCTGGCGATCACATCGTAAGAGGTCAAGATATGACTTTCTATTCGGCTGAAGAGGTTATCATCGCTTTAAATGAGAAGCAAATTGACCTTCACGCTTGGATTAAAGTAAAAACAAAAGTTAGACAAAAAGATGGTAGCATCGTTGATACCTTATTAGAAACAACTGTAGGTCGTGTGATCTTCAACCAAGTTGTTCCTGACGAAATGGGATTTGTCAATGAATTGCTTACGAAAAAATCTTTGCGTAATATCATTGGTGAAATTGTGAAGACTACGGGTATGGCCCGTGCAGCACAGTTCTTGGATGATATGAAAGAATTGGGATATCAAACAGCCTTCAAAGGTGGTCTTTCGTTCAACTTGGAAGATTTGAACATTCCTGCTGCGAAAGCTGAATTGATTCAACAAGCAACTAACGAGGTTGAAGAAGTAATGAATAACTATAACATGGGTTTCATTACAAACAACGAACGTTACAACCAAATCATCGATATCTGGACGCGTATCAATAACAGATTGACTGCGCACGTTATGGATATTCTTTCGAATGATAACCAAGGTTTCAACTCAGTTTACATGATGTTGGATTCTGGAGCCCGTGGTTCGAAAGAGCAGATCCGTCAGTTATGTGGTATGCGTGGTTTGATGGCGAAACCTCAAAAATCAGGTACTTCTGGTGGTGAGATTATCGAAAACCCAATCTTGTCAAACTTTAAAGAAGGTTTGTCCGTATTGGAATACTTTATCTCTACCCACGGTGCGCGTAAAGGTCTTGCCGATACGGCATTGAAAACAGCGGATGCGGGTTACTTGACTCGTCGTTTACACGACGTTGCTCAGGATATGATCGTTGTGGAACAAGATTGTGGTGGTTTACGTGGTATTTATACAACGGCATTGAAAGATAATGACGATGTTGTTGAACCATTGTTCGATCGTATTTTGGGTCGTACACCATTGCATGATGTTCTTCATCCGGATACTGACGAATTGATCGTTTCTGCAAATGAAGATATCACTGAAGAAATTGCTGAAACTATCGAAAAAGCAGGTATCGAAGGAATTGAAATTCGTACGGTATTAACTTGTGAGTCTAAGCGTGGTGTTTGTGCTTGTTGTTACGGACGCAACTTGGCGTCAGGTAAGCGTGTTCAGTTAGGGGAAGCTGTGGGTGTTATCGCCGCTCAATCAATTGGTGAGCCAGGTACACAGTTGACACTTCGTACATTCCACGTGGGTGGTACGGCATCGAACATTGCTGCTGATTCAAGTATCATTTCTAAATACGATGGTAAAATCGAATTTGAAAACGTACGTACTGTTTCGCAAACAAACGATAATGGCACACATCAGGTAGTCTTAGGACGTTCTGGTGAGGTTAAGATCATTGATGCACATAATAAAATCGTATTCCAACAAAATATCCCTTATGGTTCACAGTTGTTCGTTGAGGATGGCGGTACAGTAGCTAAAGGTGATAAATTGGTTGAATGGGATCCATATAATGCTGTAATTATTTCTGAATTTGCCGGTAAAGTTGAATTTGATGCAATTATCGAAGGTGTTACCTTCCGTGAGGAGTCAGACGAGCAAACTGGTCACAAAGAGAAAGTAATTATTGAAACACGTGATAAAACGAAAAACCCATCCATCAAGATTCTTGATAAATCGGGCGAGGTTATTCGTACCTACAATATCCCAGTAGGCGCCCACGTTGCAGTTGCTAATGGTGTAACAGTAAAAGAAGGTGGTATCTTGGTTAAAATCCCTCGTTCTACAGGTAAAACGCGAGATATCACAGGTGGTCTACCACGTGTAACGGAGTTATTCGAAGCACGTAACCCTTCTAACCCTGCTGTTGTAACAGAAATCGACGGTGTGGTAACATTGGGTGGTGTGAAACGTGGTAACCGTGAGATGTCTATCGAGTCTCGTGATGGTCAAATCAAGAAATACTTGGTACCTCTTTCTAAACATATCCTTGTTCAGGATAATGACTTTGTGAAAGCTGGTATGCCATTATCAGATGGTTCGATCTCTCCTGCGGATATCTTGTCGATCAAAGGTCCATCAGCGGTGCAACATTACATTGTGAATGGTATCCAAGAGGTATACCGTCTGCAAGGTGTGAAGATCAACGATAAACACTTCGAGACGATCGTTCACCAAATGATGCAAAAAGTTAACATCGAAGATCCAGGAGATACTCGTTTCTTAGAAAAAGAAGCCGTTAACAAATGGGATTTCATGGAAGAAAATGATTCTTTGTTTGACAAGAAAGTTGTTGTTGATGCAGGGGACTCTAATAATTTACGTCCGGGACAAATTGTTTCTTTACGTAAGTTGAGAGAAGAGAACTCTAGTCTGAAACGTCGTGACTTAAAACTTGTTGAAGTTCGTGAAGCAATTCCGGCTACTTCAAGTCCATTGTTGCAAGGTATTACCAGAGCTTCATTGGGTACGAAATCGTTCATCTCTGCTGCCTCTTTCCAAGAGACTACAAAAGTGTTGAACGAGGCTGCTATCGCAGGTAAACGTGATAACTTATTAGGTTTGAAAGAAAACGTAATTGTTGGTCACTTGATCCCTTCTGGTACAGGTATCCGTCAATACAGCAATTTAATCGTGGGCTCTCGCGAGGAGTACGATCAATTGTTGGCTTCGAAAGAAGAAGATTAATCGTTACTCGATTATTTTATATAGGAAGGTCCAGACATTCGTCTGGACCTTTTTTGTTTCGATAACGACCTTATATGATATTGAAGAAGGTCGTAAAATATATTTAGCTTGCTTTTTTAGCGGTGAAATTGCTTGTTAAGGAAGGGGGCGAACTGAAATTTATAGCAAGCAGCTTGGCCGTTTAATTGGTTAATTTTACCTGATAGGACGGTTTAAAGCATAGCTATCTTAAATGAATCGTTCAATGTTACAGTTAGTTAACTTTAATATTAAAAAATAATAAACAAAAGGCTTGGAAGTTTGTTAGTAAACTCCCTATCTTTGCACCACTCCGCAAGGGAGGGACGGTTACTTCGAGAGAAGGAGCCATGAAAAAAGAAGGGTTTAAGAGAAGTCTGGCAGGATTTAAAATCCCGCTCAGTTTATTTTAAACGCGGAAATCGAAAAAAGGGAAAAGAAAAAAAACTTCAAAAAGTTTTTGGAAGTTCAGAA